>CAYFVX010000811.1:0-2750 GCA_964346425.1 uncultured Chloroflexaceae bacterium
GCGCAGGCGGCTCGCCTGCCCCAGGCAGGGGTTTGGCGGTGCCAAACCCCTACCTTACATTACCCAATCCCCCCCCTTTCCCAACAGAGTCCTTCAGGACTCTGTTGGGAACCCCCATCTCCCATCTCCTGTCCGGACCTTTGCGGCTTTGCGCCTTTGCGCGAGGCCCTGCCCGGACGTTCCCAACAGAGTCCTTCAGGGGTCGGGGGTCGGGAATTTTTTTTCATTGCAAGAATCCGACGAGTATCGTAGCCGCGGTTTTGAACCGCTGGATATATCCCAGAATATTCACAATCTCTCTCTATTATACCGCATGGTATTTTCTGTTGGAACAATGGGCAACTCATCCCAGGTGCGCCCATCCAGCAAACGGCCAGCCGCTTTCTTGCTGGTGCGTTGGAAAGCTACGTGGTTGGTGCCATTGGTGCCATTGGTGCCATTGGTGCTATTGGTGTTGTTTTGTTCAATGGGTGCAAGGTTGCCCCACTGTTTGAAGAAGAAGGCGACACCGAAACCCTGGCACTGGTCGCGGATGGTGCGTACCCAGTCGGGATATATGCGGCGGGCATGCGGACCGCTTTCGCCGCCAACGATGACCCATTGGATATCTGCCAGCCAGGGCGAGAGGTCAACAGGGGCAATCAATGGCTCAACTGACAGACCGCGCACGACGGCTGGCACATCCAGCAAAAGCGGGATGCGGTGCGTGGCCTGTTGCTGGTCTTCCACGCTGGTCATGGCCCAGACGTTGGGCGGCCAGCCGTCCTGCTGCCAGGAGTCGGGCACCATGTGGGGCATATTGTGCGGGCGTTTGGTCAGCAGCAGCCAGTCGAGCATGGGCGTCTGGGCTATCAGGTGCCAGAGCTTCTGCCGTTCGGCGACAATGTCGGGGTGCGCTTCAAAGACATCGGCCATAGACGCACAGAAGACGCGAACTCTTGTACCCAGACGTTCCGCCTTTGCGTTCCATTTGACTGACGGGTTCGTGCCAGTGGCGTTCCCCAAACAGGCGGCGCGAGGTCTGTGTGCCCCAGACGTCGTAGCGGTAGCGTCTTGCCCAGGCTTCGGCATAGCAGTGGTTGCAGCCTGCGGATACGCGTGTGCAGCCCCACCAGGGGTTGAAGGTATGGTCGCACCATTCGATTGGGGAGTGTTGGGACATGGGGGTTCAAGGTTACGTTTCTTGAGCAGGGTGATATTCATAGACCACAAAGTCTTTGACTTCTTCCAACACCCAATTACCCCCAACCTTCTTTTTGAGCGTTCCTGTCACAGCTATGACATTGCCGTCACGATGAGCGTTGCAGGCTTGAATGTAGTCAGGTTGGGAGAGGACGACGGGTATTTTCCGGGCTTTGTCCTGGGCATCAAAATAGGCAACGGTCATGGTCCGTTTTTTTCCATCTTCTTCAATGGGAGCATATTCTGATTGCAGATTGGTAATCCGTCCTTGAATAGTTCGTGTTGTTCCTGCTATTTCTTCATCTTTACGCAATTCACGAGCCGCTCGTGCGAAAAAATCATAGACGCTGGAGTCTATACGGAGAGACTGAAATGCAGCAATATCATCAGCGGGTTTTATGATGGGAGACCAATCAATACGATATTCGAGAGTTATTTCGTTGGATTGTTCGGTTATTTTGTTCAGGCTCTCATAGATATTTGCATTGAATCCACGGTGATAATTGTTCACCATGAAGCTTACGTCATCTAGCTTTAATGCTTGCTGTGTTATCACAAATCCACGCACAATACGCTCCAGGATTTTGCGCTCGGGCGCGTGAGATAGCACATCATCAAAAGAAAACGATAGCTGTTTGTATGGTAAAGAAGCTTCGATAGCAAACCCAAAACTGCCTGGAAAGGTGTGTCCAAAGCGAAAACTTTGGGCTTTCCGTCTTCCCTCCGGTAGCATGTGGGTAAAAAAGGGGCTTTTTTGCTCTTCTAAAGAGGCCGCATATGCAAGAACGTTGTGCAATCCTGCAATGATATTTTGTGCAGTTTGCACTGGAATACGAGTTTGCTCACTGATCAGCAACCTGAGTTTTAAGATGTCACGGTAAAGGTGGGTTATGTTATGGATGATGGTGGCTGGGGGGACTTCTTCAATATTCGCCAGCACGTTGACAGCGGTCGCCAGCCTGATAGGGGTATCAATGAACTCATCGTTCTTGGGAATTGCCAGTTTGATGGGTTGGTTTCCGTTTTCAAGCGGCACTTTCAGAAACAGGAGAAAGTTCTGGTTTGGATGACTTGTTTGTTCCCAACCAGTATTTTTCAGGTATGCCACCACATCCTGCACACTTATGTTTTGCAAGGAAATGTTTTCAGGAGTTATTTGCATCATTGTATTTCTCCTGTATCAACACGTTCTAGCAAATTGTTCACACTATTGACCGTAAGCAGGTTTTCTTTTGGTAGGAAGATTCTTCTGGTGTTTGTGTTTTCGGTTTCTTCATCAATAATCTGCTGCCAGTAACAACATTTTCGGAGTAATAACCTTTCATAGTTGACATCCAGCCATTTTTTAGGGTTTTCTGGGAGACAGAATAGGATAAGTATACAAGGTGATGCTCTTCTTGTGGTTTGTCTTCTTGCCAGACGATTGTAGGTGTTTGCATCTAAATCATAAATGATAGTATCGTCTCTTTCAATCCAGTTTTGCGTTGCTTTCAATTGCCAATCAAGCGCAATACCTGTTTCCTCTCTTTTGTTTTTGATAATCTGGATTTGATGAAAGGTTCCATCTA
>CAYFVX010000812.1:0-2747 GCA_964346425.1 uncultured Chloroflexaceae bacterium
GTTACCAACAGAGTCCATTAAGGATTCTCCTCATTTTTTCCTACGAATTTTCCTCATTGCGCTCTGTGCCCGCAGAGCTTACAATGCAGGGACCGACCGTATAGTGGTTCCCTTTCGTAAAGGCGCGAAGACGCAAAGGTCCGGACAGGAAATGGCGGGGACCAAATAAGAATTCACCAGGGAACGAACTTTGCCCTTTCTCTGGCAGGCGACCCATCTCAAGCACCCCTATTAAGTATCCGAACCTGTTTTGTTATGAGCAGCAGACGTCCGTAAAAGTGCAACCTTGCGGACACAATGAAACCTGGTTACTTGCTGCAGGGAACGATCCGTTGTGCTTCCCTGGCAAGTGAGCCGTTTCAGGCACCCCATAATGCTTGCGATTTTTGCTTGCTCTCGCAAAGGAAGGGAGTGATATGTTGCAGACCGATCAACCTGTCTGCCGGACCTACCCCGGCAGGAAACATTTGTGATTCGTTGTTCAGGCAGAAAGGGAGAAAGAAATGAATATGAACCTCAAGACGGTCAATATCTTGCTGTTTGAGCCAGAGAAAGGACAAAGAGCCAGAGTACGCCAGTGGTTGCAATCCAGCGATCACCATGTCAGGGTGCAGGTGTTTGAATCCGAGATACTCCCCACGTTTGTGGCTGATGCTCCAACAACCCGCTTTGCCTACGACCTGGTCGTCTTTTGCCTGTCGAGCGTTGATCTGACAAAGATGCTGGATAGCCTCAAAGATGACCATGGTATTCCGAGTGTGCCGGTGGTCGTC
This sequence comes from uncultured Chloroflexaceae bacterium, assembly GCA_964346425.1. Taxonomy (GTDB): domain Bacteria; phylum Chloroflexota; class Chloroflexia; order Chloroflexales; family Chloroflexaceae; genus JAAUSY01. Next base: position 774 of record CAYFVX010000812.1, read on the forward strand.
CTGATTGACCAGCCGGCCGAGCAGGGCGGGATCTTCATCAACAGTTGCCTGATTGAAGTGCCTGTGTTTGTCAAAGCAGACTGCGAACGAGAACAGGATGTGCAACGGGCTGTCCATTGCAACAGTCATAGCTTTTTCAACAGAAATCGTAGCCGCCTGGTTGCCGTCAGGCCCGACCGTGCCATTGTCTACGCGCTGGTACGCCATGCCGAATTTCAGCAAATCCGCAGCCTGCTGCCGGAACTTTTCCTGTTTCACTATGGGAATACCCATGGCAAGAACTACCTCGCCCATCCTGATGCAAGCCCCACAATCCTGTTGCTCGAGGCCAGCAACTATGTGCAAAGGAAACTCAAAAGCTTCCTGGTAGCACGTGGCTACCAGGTGTTTGTGGTTTCCTCCGACCAGGAGTTGCTGGAGTGGTGCCAGCAAATCATTCCTGAGCTTATTCTGATAAGTGCAGATGCTAAAGGCAAAACAGGCCGACCAGAAACGATCCAGCAACTTCGTTCGCTGGCGACGATGGAGCATGTGCCGGTTATTGTGCTGGATAGTGTGGCGACTCTGGAAAATCCTCCATCCTATCAAGAGACAGGAGCCACCAGTTATCTTGGCAGTCCATTTGGGATGCGTGAGCTGCTGCAAAAGATAGAACAGTATGTCCCCGGTCAGGCAGACCATGCAGGAATTAGCGATTGCATCCTCTCTTCGCTGATTCCGGATTCTTGTAACAAAGAGAAGGAAGAACTCTCATGATGAACTACCAGAAGCAGCGATCAGCATCCGCTTCCTCGCTCCAGCAATCATTCCTCGATCCCCATGATGATCTTGACGAGAAGATATACAACCGGTTTGTGGCCTTGCTGGGCGGCAAAGAAAGTACCCTGGCACACGAACTGGTGGCAGAATTTCTGCAAGATGTACCAGATTACCTGGCGACGTTACGCCGGGCCGTTCGCAGCAACAATGAAGGGATATTCTTTGCGGTCCTGCATGCGCTGAGAACAAGCAGTGCGGCAATAGGCGCGTGGTATCTGGCAAGCCTTTGCCGCGAAATGGAAAAAGCTGCAAAAATGGAAGGGTTGGAAACGGCTACGGTACGGTTCAGGCAGATGGAAAAAGCGTTTGCGCGGATACGGATCGTCTTGCAGCACAAAATTGGCGTGGTCTGCTGCGAAGGAAACCCCCGATGAACTTCCAGGAGCAACAGTATTCCTCGCTTGCAAGCTTGAATGGGTTTGACGAAATGGTCTTTGATCAACTGGCCGAAATGATGAGCGGCAACGATGGCCTGATGCGTGGGGAACCTACCCCCGGATCAACCACTGCTCTACATCCGCCATGGTATAGGGCTGGCGGTAGTGGGCGAGCAGCGACTGCCACAGCTCGCGGGCCGGATGGGCCAGCGGGTGGTTGCTGCGCAGCAGGTGCCAGGCTTCAGGCAGGTCGTAGCCCTTTTCCTGTACCAGATAGGCCAGCACAAATGTGGAAGAGCGGCTGATCCCGTAGCGGCAGGCGACCAGCAATGGATGGCCGGCTTGCTGCTGCTGGTGGATAAACGCCACCCCGCGCTGCAACTGCTCCAGCGTCATCGAGGAACTATCTTTGATAGCGTGGTCCAGCACAATAAATGGGTCGGGCCAGTGAGGATCGCCACGGTAGAGCTTGAGGATATGGCGGATGCCGGCCTGCGCCAGCGCATGCGCCTGCGGGTAGGCATCAATTGCTCCACCGATGTAGAGCGTATCGAGAATGTTGTTGACACCGGGTATCTGTGTTTGCATGCGTGATATTATACCATACTTGTGTGTGCTCTTTTGCACCAGCCAGAAAAAAGGCGTTGGCGGCGTGCCGCTGCGGGTTGTGGTGGGTTTTGGGGACAGATTTGCTATCCATGCGCATGATCTGCAAAGGTAGTGACCAACTTTGATCCGCTGCCCAACACCGTCACGCATGTTCTGCTGGATAGCTGGT
>CAYFVX010000813.1:0-1360 GCA_964346425.1 uncultured Chloroflexaceae bacterium
TTTGCGTGAAACCAGAGTTTTGCTGCTGCGCAGCAAGAAATGGACAAAGTCCAGGGTGCTACCCCGCAAAAAAACCAGAACAAAAAGGGGTTTGGGGCTGTGCCCCAAAGGGAAATATGCGTTAGCGTCATGGGCATGGGGGTTGCCGCCGGCAAACCCCATGCCCATGACATTTTCATGATGGAAATACCTGTCCTTCTTCAACGCGGATGCGGCGGATAGATTGTAGGAAGGTGGCGTCAAAGTTGCCAATGTCGGTGGCAGTGAGGAATGTTTGCTGACCGGGTCGGCTGATGGTTTGGAGCACATGGCTGCGCCGCTGCATGTCCAGTTCGCTGAGGACATCATCCAGCAGCAGGACAGGAGTGTCGCCGCTACGTTTGTACATGAAGTCTGCCTCGCCGAGTTTGAGCGCAAGGGCGACACTCCGCTGCTGTCCACGTGAGCCATAGATGCCCAGGTTGATACCATCTACCATAAAGAGCAGGTCATCCCGATGTGGCCCGATGAGGGTTTGACCGCGTTGCAGTTCGTCGCGGCGCAGGGTTTGCAGGTGGTCGCTCATGTGTTGCGTGAGCGTGCCGGCATCGGTTGCGGCACCAATGTCAAATGCAGGCTGATAGCTGATGCTGAGTGGTGCGGAGCCGCCGCTAATTTGTTGATAGAGGGGGCCTACCAGGGTATTCAGATCGGTGATGGCACGTAGCCGTTCGGCCAGGATATAGCCACCGCTTGCGGCAAGTTCGCTATCCCAATAGCCAAGTTCCTGGTCTACGGCACGTAGCGGACGGCGGCGTTCGCGCCAGGCGCGGAGCAGGCTGTTGCGCTGCTGCACCAGTTTGTTGTACTGACTGAGGGTGCGCACGTAGTGCGGGTCAAGTTGCGAGAGGGTGGTGTCCAGGTAGCGACGGCGTTCGGCGGGCGATCCCTCTACCAGTATCAGGTCGGCCGGGGTGAAGAGAACAACACGCAGATGGCCGATCAAGTCAATGGCACGGACGGTGCGGCGGTTGATGCGCACCAGTTTGCGTGTGGCTCCGCTATGCATAGGGGAGGATGAATTGGCGGCCTGTTCGGAAGATTTGAGTTGGACGATTACTTCGAGCGCAAGCGTCGTGTCACCGCGCTGTACTTCAGCCAGCAGGCGGGCAAAAGGGGGGGTTCCCGCTTCTGGTTGGGCACCCCAGCGTACCATTTCGCGGTCGGCACTGACCCGCGGTGAGCGGGTAGTGGCGATGTAGAAGAGGGATTCGAGCAGGCTGGTTTTGCCTGCCGCATTGGGGCCATAAAGCAGGGTGATGCCGGCGGTGAAGGTGAGGTCTAGCCGCTGAAAGTTGCGGAAATCATGCAGTTTGAGGGT
>CAYFVX010000813.1:1460-2740 GCA_964346425.1 uncultured Chloroflexaceae bacterium
GTGGGTAGTGGATAGTGGGTGGACAGGAAACGAGTGCAGGAGACAGCAGCAATCACTATCTCCATCCACCGTCCACTATCCTCTTGTCCCACTATTCACTCAACTTTCAACGCCCGCAGACTTGCCACATCGCGGCTGTTGGTGCAAAACATGGCGATGCGCAGTTCTTCGAGAAACGCCTGCAGAACTTCAACGACTGCTTCGGCACCGTGGTCGCTGACGGCTGCTCGTAGGGCCGGTGTGGCGATGCCGGCCAGGTCTGCGCCGAGGGCAATCGCTTTTGCCACGTCTACGCCACTGCGAATGCCTCCACTGCCAATGATGGGAGTATCGGGCAATACAGCGCGTACCTGACGTATGGCTTCGGTAGTGGGGATGCCCCAGTCTGCAAATGCGCCAGCCACGCGGGCGCGGTGTTCGGAGGTCTGGCGAAAGCGTTCTACTTCGCTCCAGCTTGTGCCGCCAGCCCCGGCGACATCTATGACTTTGACGCCCACCTGTACGAGTTTGAGCGCATCAGACGCGCCTATGCCATTGCCAACTTCTTTGGCGATGACGGGGACGGGGAGTGCCCGACAGACTTGTTCGACGCGCTGCAATAATGTTTTGAAATTTACATCGCCTTCGGGTTGGGTGGCTTCCTGGAGTGGGTTAAAATGCAGGATAAGCCCATCTGCCTCTATCATATCCACGGCACGGCGACATTGGTCAATGCCAAAGTCGTAATTGAGCTGGACGGCTCCAACGTTTGCCAGCAGCGGGATGCGGGGAGCCACACGCCGCACCTGATAGGTGTAGGCGAGGCGTTCGTCTACCACGGCGGAGCGTTGTGAGCCAACACCCATCGGAATGTTGCAATATTCGGCTGCTTCTGCCAGTGCAAGGTTGATTTTTTCGGTCGCCTGTGCGCCACCGGTCATAGAGCTAATCAGCAATGGCGCACCGATAGATTTGCCAAGAAAGGTCAGGCGGGTATCTACTTCGGAGAGATCGAGGTTGGGAAAGGCAAAATGAGGCAGACGATAGGCGGCAAAGCCTGCTCCTACCCCCTTTGCCACCACATCTTCACGCAAGACGATACGGATATGGTCCAACTTCCGTTCTTCAATCATCGCCGAGTCTGGGAGGGGGGAGTATTCCTGTAACACGACGCAGATCTCCTCATTCCAAGTGTAGCGAATCTAAAGGGCAATCATACCAGCAAAGGGGGGGGACGTCAAACAGCCATGGCTGTCGCAAAGTCTTCTGTTGTTCAACAGAAGACTTTGCGACAGCCACAA
>CAYFVX010000814.1:0-2735 GCA_964346425.1 uncultured Chloroflexaceae bacterium
GCAATTTCTTTGAACAGTCAAAAGATGGGTTGATATTGCTGGATGACCAGGGAATCATCCTGGAATGGAACGAGGGGGCGGAGGAGATTTTCGGGCTGAAGCGCGAACAGGTTATCGGTCAACCGCGCTGGGATGCTGTGTTTGACCTTGTGCCGGAGGAATACCAATCTCCGGAGATTTATGAACGGATAAAAGCCACGACGCTGGAATTTATTCAGAGCGGTGGAACTTCCATCCTGCCGCAATGGTCGGGCCACACCATACAATGTCCGGATGGCACGCGGAAGTTCGTTACCTCACGCGTCTTTCCTATCCACACGCGCAATGGCTTTCTCGTTGGCAGTATTGTGCGCGATATGACCGAGCACAAGCGTGATCAGGAAGCTGTGGAACAGGCGCGGGCAGCGGCGGAGGCGGCTGCTCGTGCCAAGTCGGAATTTCTGGCAAATATGAGCCATGAAATCCGCACTCCTATGAACGCCGTCATTGGCATGACCACACTATTGCAGGGAACGACGCTCAACCCCGAACAGCAAGACTATGTGGAGACTATCCGCACCAGCGGCGAAGCGTTGCTTATGCTCATCAATGATATTCTCGACTTCTCAAAAATTGAGGCGGGCAAACTCGACCTGGAGCACGCGCCCTTTACCCTGTGTGAATGCCTGGAAGAAGTGCTGGAATTGCTGGCACCCAGAGCCGCCGAAAAAGGGTTAAATCTGGCCTATTTCGTAGATGAACAGACACCCTGCAAAGTGATAGGCGATAAGTCCCGCCTGCGGCAGATTCTGCTCAATCTGTTGAGCAATGGGGTTAAATTCACCGAGCAGGGTGAGGTGGTGGTCATGGTAAGCAGCGACCAGCCAGGGGCAGCACAGGATGATGCAAGCATGCAACCTGCGCGGGTCAGGCTCCACTTCAGTGTCAGCGATACCGGCATTGGCATTCCCCAGGAACGGCTCAATCAACTCTTTCAGTCTTTCAGCCAGGTAGACCCCTCGATTACACGCAAATATGGCGGAACCGGCCTGGGGCTTGCCATTAGCAAACGTCTGGTTGAGCTTATGGATGGCAAGGTCTGGGTGGAGAGCAAGGAAGGTGAAGGCTCGACCTTCTATTTTATGATAACGCTGGAACGGCAAGCAGATACGCCACCCTGCCCGGCCGATGTCGAGCATCCCGACCCTGTGCTTAACGGCAAGCGCATGCTGATCGTTGACCAGAGCACGACCAACCGCTATATTTTCAACCAGTTGGTCACCCGCTGGAACATGCATGCACGCGATACCGCTTCACCAGAAGAAGCACGCAACTGGCTACGGGCGGGCGAGGTTTTTGATATTGTGCTTATAGATACCGATTTGTCCGAAACAGATGCGGTAGAACTGGCACAGGAGCTACGCAGCCTGGCAGCAACGCAAGGAGGAGATGAAACAGTCGGGCAAGAACCACGAATACCACGAATAGCACGAATTGATGCAGGCGGAGAGACGATGCAAACATCGTCTCTCCGCCCAAAACCGCATGGAGCAACAGATTCCAACAATGGACAGCACAACTATACACCTGCCAATCTTCCGATTATTCTTGCCAGCTCGATACTCAAGCGCAGGGAATTGGCGCAGCGTGCAGAGGAGCAGGTCAACATGGTGCTGGTCAAACCGTTGCGTGCTTCACTGCTGCATCATACGCTGGCGTGTATTTTCAAAGGCGAGCCAGTTCGCAACGAGGGAGAAAACCATCTGCTGACCTTCAACCCGGCGGCCCACGACCCATCGCTCCGCATTCTGGTGGCCGAAGACCACGTGGTCAACCAGAAACTTGCGCGGTTGTTTCTCGACAAGCTTGGTTACCAGCCAGAGGTGGTCGCCAATGGACAGGAAGTGCTGGATGCTCTGCAGCAGCAACCCTACGATGTCATTTTGATGGATATCCAGATGCCAGAAATGGATGGTATTGCAGCAACAAGACATATTCGGCAGCAACTGCCAGCCAGCCAGCAACCTTACATTATCGCCATGACTGCGCACGCGCTCACCGGCATCCGCGAATGGATTATCGAGAACGGCATGGACGATTATCTCAGCAAGCCGGTACGTATCGAAGACCTGGAACAACGACTGCAACAGGTATCTCGGCAACGCCACGTTGGAGTAACCACTGACCAGCTTGTGGTGCAGATGGGAGCCAATGCACAGACGACACCACGGTTGCAGCAATCGAATGGCAGAACCAGACAATCGCAACTGGTCTTGCAACAAACCCGGCTGATTACCGATTCGGTTGATAGAAAGGCTCTGGAAAGTCTGATGGCGATGCTTGGCGACCCGTGTGTGGTGCAAGAGTTGATAAGCATGTATCTCGAAGAGACACCGCAGGAACTCAGCCGTATGCAAAGCGTGCTGGCACAGGACACATTGAAGGGGCTTATCCGCCCGGCCCATTCGCTGAAATCGAGCAGTGCGCAACTGGGTGCCCACCGCCTGGCCGAGCTTTTCAAGGAACTGGAAACGATGGGACTGAACGAAGCTTACGAACATGCCAGGACGTTGCTGGAGGAAATTCGTGCCGAGTTTGAGCGTGTGCAGCAGGATTTGCTCACCAAAGCAAGCGGGTTGGAGAACGTCGGGAGTTAGGGGGGTCTGCGGTCTGCGGTCGGGGGTCTGCGGTCTGCACTGAACGCTCCCTCGCTCCAACCGCTTCATCGCTTCCCCATGCTATAATGCTAACAGGCT
>CAYFVX010000815.1:0-2735 GCA_964346425.1 uncultured Chloroflexaceae bacterium
GTTCACTGACGGTGGTGGTAATCGCACCAATTGCCTGCGTCTGCTCGGAGAGCGAGAGAATCGTCTGCGCAATACTCTCGACCCGACCGCGTATCTGCTGCATACCAGCAATCGTATCTTCTACCGACTGCGTGCCGCGCCCGGCAATCTTGATAGCTTCCTTGCTATCGTGCGCAATCTGCTCGGCCTGTTTTGCCGTCTTGTAGGTAATCGTCTTGATCTCTTCCAGCGTCGTAGAAATCTGTGTGACCGCCGAAGATTGCTCGGCCGCACTGGACGCCTGCTGCGAGGTAGCAGCGAGAATTTCCGCGGCGGAAGAGGCAATATCGGACGTCGCCTGCTGCACCTGTCGGGTAATCCCATGCAAACTTTCCACCATGGCATTGAGGCCATTGCCCAGCGAACCAAGCGAACCATTATGCCGCACCGTGAGCCGCTGGCTCAGATCCCCCTTTGCAATCCGATCAGTGAAAGCCAGATAGTCGGTAACGGCGTGTTCAAGCTCTTGCCGCGTAGATCGTTCTATTTCCTGCATTTGCACTGCCTCGGCCTGCGCCTGCTGTTGCGCCTGGATACGCGTTTCCAGGGCGTCCGCCATCGTGTTAAAGCTGGTTGCCAGTTCACCGATTTCGTCCTGGCGATTGATAGTCAACCGCTTGCCCAGATCCCCTTCGGCTATTGCTTTTGCGACATCCACCAGATGATGCAGCGGGCGACTCAACGTTTGCCGGGAGAAAACCACCATGGCGGTGACAGCAATAATCGCAGCCCCGACCATCACCATCAGCGCGTAATTGGTCTGCGCATTGACTGCCGCATAAAAACTGGACTGTGGCACCGCATGCACGTAGTACCAGTCTTTGCTCTCCAGTTTCTTGATGAGCGTTTCCGTCTTCTCACCGGTACTTTGTGCCTCAACACTCACAAATTCTTGCTCAACCTCACCACTATCTATCTTGCGCACAGTTTCTTCGATTTTGGTCAGATCGCTTGCCTCGCGGAGCCGTGTTCCTGTCTCGCGCCCAAAACGTCCACGCTCAATCAGTTGCTGCAAGGTAGACGAAGCGAGCGGGACGACCGGCTGGTAGAGCAGTTCAGGATGGTCAGGATACACAATGCGTATCAGGTGCTCATCCAGCAGCAACCCGTAACTGCCCTGACCGGTACGGTCAGTGTCAAATTCCATAATCCTGTTGAGCTCGTCCAGCGAGTTGCGCAGGTCTATCACCCCAACAATCTCGCCGGTATCATCATACACCGCCGCTGTGACGTGAAAAAAGACCTCTTCTTCGCTTGGCTTGGCCCCAATCTCAGAGATTGAGGTGATACCGCGCAACGCATCCTGGATTTCAGGTCGTCCGACAAAGTTTTTATCCTCAAGTGCATCAAAGGAACTGAGCAAAACGTCGCCATTTTCATCAATAACCGAAACGGATGAATAGCCATAGGCTTCGCGCACCTGTATCAAGATATTGCGGGCTGCCTGCACCATGTCATCGTTGTCTGGTTGTTCCAGAGCATTATTGATGCCCGGCAGAGCAGCCACCACCTCTGCATCCGAACGGCGTTCGGCGAGATAGGCTTCAATCCGATCAATCGAGGCGTCCACCCGCGCTTCAACCCGACCACGCGCCACATCCAGCATATTCTTGCTGGAGATGCTATTGTTAATAAGTGTCAGAACGATCATAGGGCCGACAGAACCAATCAAAAAGAACAGAATAAGTTTGCTGCCAAGGGACTTTACTGGTGAAAGTGAACGGAACATGGTAAACCTCCTGGGATTTCAACCCCACATCGAAACAAAAATGAAGGGAGCAGGACACCTCAGTCTCCCGCTCCCTTTACCTGACCCACTCCTGTGCGGGCTATGAGAAAATATCGCTGGTAAACCTTCAATGGTCTAACCCTTCCGGGAGAAACATTGCGTCATACCAGGAGAACGTCGGTGTCTACGAAAACTGGAAACGTACAAACCTGCCCACAACTGCTGCACTCAAGACACAGAGGTACATAAAGCACATCACACGCTACCATAATGAACAGGTTCCTTATGTCTCATGGATACTTGAATTCTTCCCATCTCTCTTATACAATTGCATTGCTCTTCTTTCAGTATAACGTAGCATGAGGCTGTCTGTCTATCGGTATTCTTACGTAATCCTTGCATTGTTTTACCAGTAAAACCGCAAAAAACTACGTAGCGTCGTAGACATCGCATGCCCCCTCGTAGCATGCAAACACCCCCCGACTGCCCGCCACAACTGCATGCACCGTTTGCACGATTGCGCTGGCACTTGCCTGTTTAAAGACATAGGCATCTGCACCATACTGAAACGCTTTGTATGCATACTCCTCATCTTCATGCATCGAAATGATAATAATGCGCACCTCCGTCATATGCTGCTGAAGAGAACGGACCAATTCCAACCCATTCATACCAGGCATGCTCAAATCGGTAATCAAAACATCCGGTTTCAGTTGCTCTACCATCTGGTTGGCAACAATCCCATTGGATGCTTCTCCAACAACAAAAAAGTCTGGATCGGTTTCAAGTATCGCTTTTATTCCCAGGCGAACCACCGGATGATCGTCTGCAAGCACAATCGTTGTCATTCTGCACGTCCCTTTTTGCTTCTTCCCGTGGACAGTTCCAGGGCTACTGCCCCTCAATAAGGGAGCACCCCCATAGGCGTCAACGTAACGGGTATTCCACCGCGCTTTCACCCTCTCCC
>CAYFVX010000816.1:0-2721 GCA_964346425.1 uncultured Chloroflexaceae bacterium
CTCAAGACTCGTCCTCCAGGCTGAAAGGGTGGAAGCTCTGTAGCTCCCATTTCTGACGGCGGTCAGTGTAATCGGCTTGCCGGAGCGTTGCGTGAGCGACACAGCAACGGTTGCCATGCCCGCACTTTCACACACGCTGATATCCCCCAACGACGGGCTGATGGTGGGTGGCGGGTCATCATCCACAATGCGGCCGGTCACACGGGCCGGGCTGCCGAGCCGTCCCCCCATCACCTGCGTGCTGCTGAAGACCAGCGTTTCCACCGGTTCATCGAAGGGGTCATCCTGCGCCTGGATGGTCAGGCTCACTGTTTGCTTGCCCGTTGGCAGTAGCAGCGAAGTAACAGGCAGGGTGTAATCTACGCCCGGTGTTGCGCTACCACTGGCGGCAAAGGTGAGCGTGATGGGATGCGTGGCGGTGGTCGAGATGTTGGCCGTCAGCGTGATGCTGCCGCCCTGTTCGGGCATAGAGCTACTGCTGAGCGCGAGGGTGACGGAGGGGTTGGCCTCCTCGGATACCTCAATCTCCACCGTTATTTGCCCGGCGGGAGCCCCATTCGCATCCGAAATACTCAGGACCAGGCTATCGCTGGTGGTGTTGCTGCCATCGTGGGTATAGACCAGTGAGCCGTTGTTGATATCTGCCTGGGTAAAGGTCTCATCTGGCACCAGCGAAAAGCTATCGTTGAGCAACGTGCCGTTGGCCGGGGCAGTTACCAGCGTATACACCAGACCGGCGGGGTCATCATCCACATCCGTGACCTGCAACTGGTCGGACGTGATGGGGCTACTCCCACCGGGCGCAACAATGATGCCGCTATTCGTCTCGATGATGGGCGCGTCATTGATAGCATCAATCTGCAGCGACACGGTTGCTGTGCTGCACAACGCGCCGGCGGAATCGTCGCACACTTCGTAGCCAAAGCTATCGTTGCCATAGTAGTTCAGCGTCGGGGTATACACAAAGCTGCCATTTGCATTGAGTGTCAGATCACCATGCAGCGGGGCGGTCAGCGGCGTGGTAGTGACAAGCAACGCATCGCCATCCGCATCACTGTCGTTTGCCAGCAGACCAGGTGCAGCAACGACGAGCGGAGTATCCTCGGTTGTAGTGTAGCGGTCACCGGCTGCCAGCGGTGGAGTGTCGTTGTCGGTGATGGTGACGGTTGCCGTGCCATCCTGGATAGTTGCGCCGGCCGGGTTGGACAGGGTGACCAGGAAGCTCTCTTCGGTTTCTGTCTGCGTATCACCCGCAACCTGCACGCTGATGTTCTGCTCGGTCGTGCCCGGCGCGAAGGTGAGCGTGCCGCTGGTAGCCGTGTAGTCGTCCGGTGCCGTGGCACTATCGTCGGCGGTCGCGTAGTCTACGGTGATGGTAAACTGGCTGGTAACCGAGAGTGTCACCGGCACACTGGCGGCAACGGGGCCGCTGTCGCCTTCGGTGAGGGTCCTATCGCCTATCGTGAGCGTCGGCCAGGGTGGAGACCATGCGGGATTCTGGTCTTTCGCTGCGTTGTCGGTCAGTCGCTGCGGATTGCTGCCATCGCGCTCCATTACATAAACTTCGCGGTTGCCATCGCGGTCAGTGGCAAATGCGAGCGATTGCGCATCAGACGACCAGGCCGGGCTGAAATCGTTGGCTGCGTTGCTGGTCAGGTTTTGCTGGTTGCTGCCATCCGCGTTCATGGTATAGACTTCATTGTTGCCATCGCGGTCGGAAGTGAAAGCGATGGATGTGCCATCCGGTGACCATTTGGGCCGCGAGTTGTTGCCAGCCGCACTCGTCAGTTGCTGGATGTTGCTGCCGTCGGCATTCATAGTGTAGATGTTATAGCTACCCTGCTCGTTGGAAGCATACGCTATAGTGCTTCCATCCGCTGACCAGACGGCGTCCCAATCACTGAAACTATTGTTGGTGAGCCGTTGCTGGTTGGAACCGTCCGCATCCATCACGTAGATTTCGACATTGCCATCGCGGTTGGAATGGAAGAGCACCTTTGTACCATCAGGATGCCAGTTGGGGAGCCATTCGCTGCTGCCAGAACTATTCGTCAGGTTGCGCTGGTTTGAGCCGTCGGCGTTCATCACGTAGACTTCCTCATTGCCATCGCGCCGCGTGGTGAAGGCAATCTGCTGCCCATCCGCCGCCCAGGTCGCATCCCAATCATCGCCAGCCGTGCGCGTCAGGTTTTGCTGCAGCGTGCCATCGTCATACATCATGTAGATTTCTTCATTGCCGTCGCGGAAGGAGGAGAAGATGAGCCGGCGGCTACTGACATCCGCCTGGTTCTGGTTGAACCAGACGGTGTCGGGCTGGCGGTCGTTGTTGACCACAAACGCATCCAGGTCACCATCGCTATCCAGATCGCCGAGAATGACACCATCGCTGCCACTGTTGCCCAGGGCCTGTCCACTCTCCGTAAAGTTCCCCGCACCATCGTTGAGCCAGACCAGATTGGCTTCATTATCGTAATTGGCAACAAAGGCATCCAGGTCACCATCCGCATCAATATCCCCCAGTGCAACATCCAGGCTTGCGCTACTACCGAGGGCCTGTCCACTATCGCTGAAGATGCCCGTACCATCATTCAACCAGACCTGGTCTGGATTGCTAAGATTCACCACAAATGCATCCAGGTCGCCGTCGCCATCCAGGTCGCCCAGGCGGGTGTGGTCGCTCCCCAAGGTCCCGATAGCCTGCCCACTATCTGCAAAAGTGCC
>CAYFVX010000817.1:0-2718 GCA_964346425.1 uncultured Chloroflexaceae bacterium
AAAGATACAATCGCAGGGTTGCAGGAACATAGAGATGCAGGAAAAAGGACAATGCTGTATGCATCCGCGTGCATCTGCGGTTCATGGTATTCTCAAACCATCGTCTATTTCTCCTCTCGTATTGATCCCATCAGATACTTGCCAAAATAGTGCAAGATAGGGGTGTGGTACCATCAAAATCCGCCGCACTTCATCTGGATACCCTTTCTGCAAATATACTATAGCATGTAGTATAATGTTTTCGTGTTCACAAATGGTTTTTCACTAAATTGGGATCATTTGTGGAGAAGAAACAGCGCAAAAAACAGAAAGGATATGAGCAAAAATGGACACTGATGCCCGTCTTCTCATTAAAGTTCCCCTGGTTGTGATGGGTGTTTCGGCTGGTTATGCGGCTACTCTGGCACTTATTGAGCGTAAATTTCATCTCAAGCCTGATCATGAATGGTTGGAAGTCGCGATAGGGGTGGGTTTAACCCTGGTACCTGTCGCTGTCGAAGCCCATATTATTGAGCAGGAGCGCAAAAAGAGCAGTGCCGAACCGGTCAACTGGAAAACGTATGAGGGGGCAATATGGCGTTCTTTTCTGGCATCGGGCGCACCGATTATTTGCTGGCAAATAGGCGAGGCGGTTTTTCGCAAACTGGAATTGATGAAATATCTCTCGCCGGAAAAGCCAGTGGATACACCCGCTGACGATCAGGTAGTGTATCTGCATGGGAACCGCCGGCACGAAGATCTGCCCGAAAGCCAGCACGGTTCCCATTTGCGCGTATTCAGAACGTCATGAAGCAACACTGAAAGGGTTGCTGAGCTTGCACTCCCCGAACTGATGATGAGTATGTAATTGCTTCAACAGGGAAAATAGCTCTACCTCTCGCCGGGTTTGCCGTTCAACAACCCGGTCGCGGGGTTTTCTCCCTTCAAAACAACTATCCATCAACCTCCCACCCCATTTGCTCGGCCATTCCCCGCAATCCACGTGCGAGCGTTTCTAATTGTTTCAGCAGAAGACGCAATTTGTAGGCAGCAGCATCATCTTTTTGCACCCATTTTTCTAGCTCGCCTTCGGCGTAGGCGCGTGAGAGTCTATCTGCTTCGTCTACCATATGGTCGAGCGAACGGATACGAAAGACGCGGGCTTTGTTGCGGGGCCTGTTTTCTATGGTTTCTTCTTCTTCCACAGTGAGGTATTCGCCATCGCTCTGCCCCGCATTGTCTTCATCGGGCCAGAGATCTTCGTCGCGGTCTTCCTGGTCAGATAGTTCTCCTTCGCCCAGGCCCGTTTTGACCAGCGTCCCTCCACCACTCATGCCGGCGGGTGTTTCATGGGTCGGACGGTCGGGGATATGAACTCCCTGCTCCAGGGCTTGCAGGGCGGTTTCCAATGTCAGGCCAGGGTTGGCAACGAAGTAACCGGCCAGGCGGCTCAGGTCTGCCGCAGACATGCCTTCTTCGGCAGCCGCACGAGCCAGTTCAATCTGGGTATGCTTATTTGGGATGCGCCGCAGATGTTGCGCCTGGGTAACATTCAGTTCACCACGGCGAATAAGTTGCTGTACTTCTTGCGGCAAATCGAGCAAACCGATATAGCGGCGAACCGTGCGACCGGTGAGGCCCACCGCTTTGCCTACGGCGTCATCCAGGTCGCCTTCGCTGGACATGTGGTGTATTTCTGCCAGCCGTCCACGCAGGCGGGAGAAGGCACGGGCTTTTTCCAGGTCGTTGAGCTCTTCGCGCTGGACGTTTTCGATGAGTTGGCGCAGCAGCAAGTCTTTGTCTTCGGCATCCAGCAAGATACATGGGACTTTTTGCATATCCAGTTTGATAGCCGCTTCTCGTCGGCGGTTGCCATAGACCACGCGGTAGCGGCCTTCGGCTACGCGAACGACACCGAGGGGTTGCAAAAGTCCCTGGTCGGCTATGGTTTCTGCCAATCCCTCTATATCACCCGCCTCTTCCCGGATTGCTTCGGGGTCTGGCTCAAGTTCAAGGGGACTCAGGTAGAGTAATTGCACGAGGTACCTCCGTCATCAGTCAATAGCTTTGGTCAACTGTGTGTAGCTCTTCGTTGAGGACAGCCTATTATACACATATGTTCGTTTTTTTGCAATAAAGATTGTCGGTTGTCTGTTTGGTGTGTGGTATGGCGTAGCCGCAACACACACCAAACAGACAACCGCTGCTGGGGACATAGTCCCTCAACAGGTGTGTCACCTGTAGGATGTGCTGCTTGCGCTGGGCAAAATAACGCACGCTGCCGTGTGCTATGGCTTTGGAGTGGGGTTTATTGTTTTTTCGACTTTGTCGAAAAAACAATAAACCCCACCAGAATGGGGAGTGTGAGGGAACCAGGTTCCCTCACACTCCCGCAAGTGACACCCATTGAGGGACATAGTCCCTCGGCGGGGTTCACCCCGATGCAAGTTCCGCTTGCAAACGGGGTGAACATGCACGCAGGGGCGTGCCAGCTCATTCTGGTGGGGTTTGTGGTTTTGCGGCTACGCCGCAAAAACCACAAATGGGGCGCAACCCCAGGCCCCCTTTTGTTGTCTTTTTTTGCGGCGTAGCCGCAAAAAAAGACAACAAAAAGCATGTTTTCGGGGGTTTGCAACCCCCAATCCCCCGCTTGGCAAAGCGATAAACCGCTTAGCTTCATGCGCATGGGAAGGGGTGACGGAAGCCCCTCTCCCTGGATGGGAGAGGGGTTGGGGAGAG
>CAYFVX010000818.1:0-2713 GCA_964346425.1 uncultured Chloroflexaceae bacterium
GATGGTAAAGGGGGGATTGGTTATCAGGTAGGGGTTTGGCGGTGCCAAACCCCTGTCCGGGGCAAGCAAGACGCCTGCGTTTCCAGAGTTTGGAGGGACTTTACCAACAGAGTTCCGGTGGAGAAGGGGAGTTCGGAGGCCCCTCTCCCGCGGGGAGCGGGGTTTGGGGTGAGGGCTTTGCCAGGGGAAAAAACCGCTACGTCTGTGCTTATGGCTCCCTCCCCCCAATCACCTACGCCTGAACCGACGGCTCCTGCCATACCCACGCCTGATGCCAGCGCAACCACCGCCATGCAGCATGCCATGCAGACGGCACAGGCGATGCAGCCGCAGAGCCGCAAGGAGGCGACGATAGCCGCCCTGGAGACGGAACGGTTCCAGCGCGAACGTACAATGCGCGTGGCTCTGACGGCGACGGCAGAAATAACCAGTGTGTTTGAACTGGCGGAAGTGGTGCTCGATGAGCCATTCCGCAACAATCGCAATTTCTGGTTCACCGGCCAGTTCAGCGCGACCGAGACGATTTCGGTGACGGAGGGCGTGCTGCGTATCCACTGGCAGGGTAAGGGCGCGTCCTATGAGGTGTATGTGGAGGACCTGGTTGATTTTATTGCCGAGGTCACATGTCAGGTGGTGGCTGGCGGGCGGGCTGGCGGCTGTGGGATGGTGTTTGGACAGAACCGTGAGCAGGGGTTCTATGAGTTTGAGGTCTATAGCGATTACTACCGTTTGACGCTCTATCAGGTGGGGCAGGAGCCACAGACGTTGCTGGAGGGCAATCCGGCGGAGGTTTTCCGCCCGGCTGCGGCCAACCATTTGCGGGTGATACGGCGCAACGATGAAGCGCGGCTTTACCTGAATGAGGTGTTGCTGGCACGCCATACCGATACGACGTTTCAGCGTGGACGGGTGGGGCTTTCCTCCAGGTCGTATAATGAGGAGGGGGGCGTGGTGGTTGAGTTTGATGATTTTCGTGTGTGGGCGATAGGGGGAGAGTGACTCTGTTGGTAAAGTCCGGGCAGGGCCTCGCGCAAAGGCGCAAAGCCGCAAAGGTCCGGGCAGGAGATGGTGTGAGCGGCGCAGAGATGCAGAGATGCAGAGAGGAGCATCATCGGTGTTCATCGGTGTTCATCGGTGGTAGAAGTTATACCATATTCTTTATCTTACAAGGAGATTGGCAAGGAGGAAATTGGGTCATGATGTCTTCAGTTGAGTGTCTCCTATGACGTATGATACCGCCGCGCTCTCTACTCTGCTGACGGATGCGTTTGATGCGGAAACGTTTGACCGTTTCTGCCATGCGTATTTTCCCCAGGTGGCTGACGAGTTTGATGCCGATATGCCGCATGCAGAGCGGGTGCAGCACTTGCTAGAGCATTGCCTGCGGCACGAGCAGGTTGAGACGCTGCTGCACTACGTGAGCCAGGAAAACCCCGCACAGTATCGCACCTATCTGGCGAAGTTTGCCTGGCGATTCGGCAATGTGCCGGAGGAGGAGAAGCCGCGCTCCTATCTTGAGCGGCATCCCTGGTTGCGGGTGCTTATTCTGGTGGTGGTGCTGCTGTTTCTGGCGGCGGAGGTGGTCGTCGGGTTGCGGGCTATTGTGCCGCCAGCCACCGTCACCGAGCAGCAGGTATCGGGCTATGTGCTGGATGCAAAGGGCGATCCGTTGTCGGGAGCAAAGGTGACGGTGGGAACGGCACTCCAGGGGCGGCAGACGGTGTATACGGATGAGGAGGGCCGCTACGAGTTTGTCGTCTGGTTTGAAGACGATGTGGTCAATGTGCGGTTGTGGATTACGGCCAGTGGGTATGAGACGTATGATAAGATTATCCCGCTGCTGCCGGGTACGAGCCACATGCAGGTGATACGCATGGAGCTGGCGGAGGGGGTGGATATTGCGTCAGCGGACGACTTCACTACCTTTGCAGATTTTCGGACTTCAACCGCCAAGAATGCCAAGAACGCCAAGAGGTGCCATTTTGTCAATGTGCGTTCTTGTTGATTCTCATCATGGTAATTGTTCAGAAATGAGGCAAACAGACGAGCCGCGACCGTGAGGGAGCGGACAAAATGTGCTTACGAAAGGGAAATATCCGCTTACTGACGTGCGCGGCTCGTTTTCTTTCCCGTGAATGTGAACAGTTACTCATCATCTTTAGCTTGACAGAACAAGAAAAAGTGCAAGGATAGTGGACTTATATCCCATTTGAATGGCGGGGGATTTTCCCTCACAACCCACGTATTTGTTTATGGCGCAGGAGCTCCCGTATAAAACCAGGTGTGAACTACTTTCTGCTCAAAGCTCAAACCAGCCGCAAGCAGTTCCAGGACATCTATGACCCGAATGCGCATGCCACGAATGCACGGTCGTCCGCCACACTGCTCCGGGTCTATCGTGATACGGTCCATAAGCGAATGATGCATTGATCGCTCCTGGGCTGGTGTTGGTTTGTTGCGCCCCAGCAAAATCTACAGAAGAACACCGTCATGCATGGTGCGGTCCGTTTTCATGGTAACACGTTGGCAAGATTGTGCAACAGATGGTGTTCCTGACAACGATCATAACTGCCTGGCTGCCCGGCTCACATGTGGAGACTTTTTTATCGGCCGCTTTGCAAAGCGGCCGCGAGATGCTGTAGCAGCGGCTTGTAGCCGCTGTTGGTAACGTCCGGGCAGGGCCTCGCGCAAAGGCGCAAAGCCGCAAAGGTCC
>CAYFVX010000819.1:0-2713 GCA_964346425.1 uncultured Chloroflexaceae bacterium
GCTTCCACCAGGGCTTCCGTCGTGTCTATACCAGAGATAATCACGTCGCTGCCGGCATTGATAAAGTTGTTGGCGACCTGCGTCGGGTCGAGTGTCAGGCCGGGGACATTGAACCAGAAGCCAATCCAGACAACCTCAAACTGCAATTCCTCGAATGGTTCGGCCCGCAGATTTTCATTGCAGTATTCTGCGCCGAGGTAGGCTGCATTGACCAGCCGGCGTGTTTCATCGTTGATCAGGGGGCCAAGATAGGAGATGTAGCCTGTTTCCGATTGCAGGGTTGCTGCGCAGCCGGCCATCATTTTGCCGTAGATCATCTTGCCCATAAGGTTCCCCACGTTGTCCGGGG
The DNA here is from genome assembly GCA_964346425.1 of uncultured Chloroflexaceae bacterium. GTDB lineage: Bacteria > Chloroflexota > Chloroflexia > Chloroflexales > Chloroflexaceae > JAAUSY01. Next base: position 350 of record CAYFVX010000819.1, read on the forward strand.
CTTCCTCGGTCAGGGCACCATCACCCGATACATGGATAAAGGGGATATCCGGGTGCATTTCGGCGGCTGCGTGCGTGCCTTCTTTGAAGTCATCGGAGTTGGTGATGATAAATTCGGCACCCTGCGCGATGAGGTCATCCACCACTTGCTCGGTGGTCATATTGGGACGGTCGGCAGGGTTGACCTTGTCTACGTAGATGAATCTGGTGCCGGATACCTTTTCTTCGACGTATTTTGCGCCTTCATAGTGGGCCTGGCTCCAGCCGGCGTCATTATGTGGTCCTACCAGTACCATGCCAAAGATGAAGGGATCGCCGCTGGTTTCCGCTTCTGTTTCTTCGGTGTTGGTCTCCTCGGTGTCGGTCTCCTCACTTCCGTTCGTCTCAATGTCGGTCATAACCTCGGTGTCGGTCATAACCTCGGTATCCGCCTCTTCGCTCTCCTCTGCATCGCCAGTGGCATCGGTTTCTTCCTCAGTTCCAGAAGTATCTGTATCTGCTGCTTCCTCCGTTGTCGTATCAGGCGCGGTTGCCTGTGGGGAAGTTTGCGGTGTGCCGCCGCAGGCTGCCAGGATGAGTGTACTGAGCAGCAGGGCAATAAACAGTCGCATTGGGAGATGTTGCATGGTTCCTCCTTATCCTACCTTTCTTGCATCGAAAAATGTTTGTCGAAGAACTCATAGGCTTTTGTCAGTCCTTCGTCCGTCAACATAACAGACTTTGCTTTGCTTTTGGGGTTATCTATCCAGCCTTTCTCGTACAGACGGTCCAGGACGTCCCAGTCAAAGCCTTTCCAGGAACGAATAACACCGAAGTTTTCGTGCATGGTCAGGCACATCAAAGCCAGCACTACTTCATCCACTTTGTCTTGATTGTATTCCATAAGACACCTGAAGCAACACATATATGAGAAATTGGCAAACGAAAGATAGTACGCAATAGTAGCAGATATGTGTTGAGGTGACAAGTGGGGTTGCCGAGGGCAACCCCCATGCGCATTAAGCTAAGCGGTTTGCCGCTTTGCAAAGCGGGGGATTGGGGGTTGTAAACCCCCGAAAACATTCTTTTTGTGCTCTTTTTTTGCGGCGTAGCACCACAGAATATCGTGGAGTATCCTCAACGCAGTTGAACCAGGGGAGCGTAAGGGGACGGCGTCCCCTCGCAACCCCACCAGAAAATGCCGTCCACGATGTTTCGTGGTGCTACCTTTTTTTGCGGCGTAGCCGCAAAAAAAGAGCACAAAAGGGGGCCTGGGGCTGCGCCCCAGTGGGAAATATGCGTGAGCTTCATGCGCATGGGTTGCTGAGGGCAACCCCCAACTTGTCATATTCACGTGATAAATGCCGTTCTCAGCAGGGGAGATCAAAGAGGGTTGCTGCCCCTCAATCTCCCCATACGCTTTACGGGGATTTTTGAGCATATCGGTGGATTCATGCGACCATGCAAAAAATCCAATGTGGCATTCTTCTGCCGAATAAACCGTTTCGTCCATTTGCGCACATGGACAAAGTCTAGCTTTTGTGGGGTGGGTAAATTTTTCGACTTCGTCGAAAAATTTACCCACCCACTTCCCCCCACACCAGTCGCTCGTAGCCCACCGCCACCACGCTGTAGCAGCGCAGCCGTAACTCCTCGCCATAGGTGGCGAGCAGCGTTTCGCGGTAGCCAGCCAGTTTCTTTTGTGAGTCGGCCCGCTTTTTTGCTACTGCGGACAAGGCGGCCAGGTCGTCCATGCTCATGCCCCGTACCGCTTCCCCGCTCTTCCCTATGTCTGCCAGACTGACATACTTGAATTCGAGCAGGAAATCATGTATTTCAAAGCGGCGCATTTCCGGCCGTCGGCGCATGACCAGGTCGGCATACTCCCATTGCAAGGCTGGCTCGGAGTCCATGATATACAGTCTGGCGTTGTAGAGCAGCGTCAGGAAGATAATCTTGATGGATAACTCGTTGGTCCAGCGATAATCGCGATTGGCAAGGACGGTGAAATAGGTGCGCTCGATGAACGCACAGACTGCGGCCATATCACCGCTGCTGTAGAAATCTTCGGCGACGTGCAACGCCTCATTGCTGGTGCCGGTAGGCAGCAGGATTGCCCGCATGCGTTCCACATACAGGCTGCGCACCACCAGGTTGGGAATGGGCAAGAGTTGTTTTCCCTGGGGAGTATAGCCATCCAGCGTCAAGACGCCAAAGAAGTAGAGGAGAGAAGCCAGAAACGGGTCGTCTTTGTCGCCATGCAAGATATCGTGGACACCAAACCGTTCGGCCATGCTGTAAATCGCCAGCGGCTTCTGCTCGTTGAGCGTGTCGGCGATGACCTGCTCGCCGTGGCGCATGCGGGCAATAAAGGCAATTTTTTGCT
>CAYFVX010000820.1:0-2700 GCA_964346425.1 uncultured Chloroflexaceae bacterium
AATCAGCATTCTGTGCTACTCTAAGCCAGGATTATAATTCTGCGAAGTCAGTAAGGAAGGTTTGGGAGAGCATGATAGAAACACCGTTGTATCCGCTACTTATTGAGCGGCAGATGGTCTATCGTATGTGGGGAGGACAACACATTGCGTCCTGGCTAAAACTTCCCCCACCACACACAGAAAAGATTGGCGAGACCTGGGAAGTTTATGAAGGCAACCGCATCCGTAACGGCACGCTGGAAGGCACATCGCTGGCCGAAGCAACCCACCATTACCAGGAACGCCTTATTGGTCCGCGCGTCAAAGATGCGTATGGCGCAAATTTTCCGTTGCTCATCAAGTTTATTGACGCCAATGATAAACTCTCGATACAGGTTCATCCTGATGACACCTATGCCCATGCCCATGAGGCAGCCACTGGCTTTTATGGCAAAACCGAATCCTGGTATATCCTGGATGCCCGCCCATCAGCCCAGGTTATCTATGGGGTCAATGAACCAATGGACCGCGAGCATTTTACCCAGGCTATTGAGCACGGGACGCTTGAACAGTTTGTGCGGTATCTACCCGTTCAGCGGGGGGATGTGGTGTTCACGCCACCCGGTACCCTCCACGCTATCAACGATGGCTTGCTGCTGTTTGAAATCCAGCAGAAGTCTGACCTGACCTATCGCGTCTACGACTACGGCCGGCATGACCCCTCCACAGGTGAGCTACGATCATTGCATCTGGACCGTGCGCTGGATGTGTTGCGCTATACCCCCTCGCCGCAACCAAAGAGCGAGCCGATAGCACTGGATGCCAATAAAAGCCGCCAATTACTCATGGCATGCCAGCACTTTGCACTGGAACTCTGGCAACTTGTAGCCGATTACACCATGATTGCGGATGGGATGAGTATGAATATTCTCACCATCATCGAAGGAAGTGCTGCGCTACGCTGGTCTGGTGGAGTGCTTGATCTGGTGATGGGTGACTCGGTGGTCGTGCCTGCGCAGATTGCGCACTGGGTGCTCTTGCCCAGAAGTGAGACGTTTCGATTATTACGGTCGTATGTGCCAGATGTTGAGCAAGATATTCGGGCACCATTGCGGGCACAGGGAGTGGATGAAGACCGCATAGATCGCGTTGTTTTTGTGGCATAGGTGGCTTTGGGGTGGGGGCACCTGTGGGAGTGTGAGGGAACCTGGTTCCCTCACACTCGCCATTCTCGTGGGGTTTTGTGGTTTTCGACCAGGTCGAAAACCACAAAACCCCACGGCAAAGCTGTGGCACGCGGCTCTGCGTGCGTTTTTTGCCGTGCGCAAGCAGCACACAAAACAGGTGAGACCTGTTGAGGATACACCTCCACAAAAAACACACCAACAGGCAAATAATATCATGCTCGGGTGAACAGTTGCGAAAACTGGTGCGATAGAGCGCATTGCAGCAGTTCATCACTCATCACTCATCACTCGTCCTGGTATGATCCGGAGAAATCTCCCCTGGATCTCCTCCAAAACTTCACTTCTCAAAGCAGAAAAAAACAAGTATAGTTAGTATGAATTATTCTAAATACCGTATTCCTTGACCGTGACGAACATCTACTTATGAACATTCTGGAGAAAACAATGCATACAACACACCTGCCAAACGGAAATGGAAACACAAGGAGCGTTCCGCTCCATGTTAATGTCTGGTCTGTGCTGGATACGTTGCCTGAGTACATTGCTGTTGTTGATTCCAGAGGGGTTATTCTCTATCTCAACGCAGTCTGGTATCAACTGCTACTCGAACGGGCTGTCGGGTCTGTCGGCTTCAATGTTGGAAACGATTTTTCCGCCAGTTTTGCGTCTGCGTTTGCAGCGAGTGGTGCTGATACAGAGGCAATGAAAGACGGATTGCAGGCAGTGCTGCAAGGGACCCGTGAGCAATTTGCGATTGATTACCCCTATTTCAACCTCGGACAAAAAAAATGGTTTACCACGACTATCACCCCTACCTACATTGCGGATGGTTCCCGTGGGGCACTGATACGCCAGATTGATACCACGGAAAGCAAAAGAGAAAGTCTGCTGCTTGCCTATCAGCAAGCAGCACTCAATGTTTTGAGCCGGGCTGCTGAGCAGTTTTTGCGTGGCAAAGACCAGGAGATAGATGAGGATATTCACGCATTTCTCGAACAATTGGGAAACACCACCGGTGTGTGTCGCGTTTCTCTTTTTCAAAAACAAGTTGCGCAGAATGAAACCATTGAGATAATCCTGCGGCATGTATGGGTTGCGCCCGGTGGAGCTACGCAACGCAATGGTCGCATGTCTGAGGATATCCCTGCTCCAGGGCAAGGGTTTTCAAACTGGGAATGGGTTTTTACCCAGCGAGAAGCAATCGGTGGTCAGGTTTATACGTTTCCCAACGAACAGCAACGGGACTCCGCAGAAAAAAACACCCCTGCCATTGCGGTCGTGCCAATCTCTGTTGCAGGAAAACAGTGGGGCTTTCTGGGGTTTGAGGATTGTCAACGTGACCATGAATGGCTATCCTCGGATATTGCTATACTCAAAGCGGCGGCTGGCATTCTAGGTGGTGCGCTGGAGCGTCGTGGGTAGCGAGCCATAGCGACAACGCCACGAGTAGCACGAAGAATTGCCTTACCGGTGCATTTGTGCTATTCGTGGGTTTTTTCGTGGAAGTTCTATTTCTGCTTTGAGATCATTCATC
>CAYFVX010000821.1:0-2695 GCA_964346425.1 uncultured Chloroflexaceae bacterium
ATCCACCGAGCGGCAGTCGGGCGGGTTTTGCTGCAAAAGAAACGGACATATGGGCAGATCCCGCGGTTACAAACCGCGGCTACGATTCTCGGTGTGGTTCTTGCATAGGAAAAAAGTCTACACATATGAGCACACCCTCGCCCCGTCACACCCTCCGCCCCGTCGCACCCTCGCTACGCCGCCACGCCGCGTCTTCACTGTATCTGGTGCGTCAACCAGGGCGCATCCACCTGTTCAATCAGCATCATCTGCCAGCCGAGCGGCTCCGGGCGCACGCTGCCATCCTCCGGATAGTAGGCAAACGCGCCACGCTCAAAATATTGCATCGTGCGGATCGTGCCATCCGCTGCTCGCGCCGTATGCTCCTCCGAGACGGGATAGCCAAACACACTCCTGCCGCTATGCCGGTTCCAGAAATTGAGAAACGCGCCAAACAGCGTATACGGGTTCTCCTCGGCGGTCAAGCCGTTTGCGGCCGGCGATGATGACGTACTGCTCACTGAAGCAATCTGGCTTCCATTCGTAGTTGCCGCACTTGCTGCACTGTCTGCGGCATTGCCCCAACTGGTTTGTAGTGCGTTGATATGCTCGCCAAGTGGTGCTGGCTGCACCAGCGAGAGCGTATCCGCCTTCGCCTCGTGCAGTTCCAGCCGCGCATTGGTAAACGTCTGCGCCACCCCGTCGGGGGTGGCACGGGGGGGAGCCATTGGCTTGCCAAAGATACGCTCGCCCCCGTGCGTTATCCAGTATCGCCAGATAACCGCCGGCACAACAATATCTCCCACCTGGCGGTCCTGCGGCAGTGGGAGTAACTCCTCTGGCTGTTCCAGCACAGCCCGCAAGCCAGCCAGATTGGGGGCAAACTCGCTATCCACCCCGGAAATAAGCTCCGGGATAATGGCTGCAATGCCAATGCTGGCTGCCCAGTCGTGCATGCCGCCGGTAATCATATACTTTTCCCAATACCGCTGGTAGGTATAGCCCGATGCCTGCGCATACACCTGCGCCATTGCAATAGAGGGTGGATGCTCACAATAGGGAGGAAAGACCAGCCCGGCATTGCTATGCAAAAAGATAGCCCCCGACGCATCCAGCAGAAAATCACGGATCAAGCGGCTCTCTACCTCCGAATCCGGAAAATCGCCACCCGTGTTTGAAACGATCCCATACGCCCCGTTGACCGTCATGCCCCAGTCATTTTCGGGGCAGGCATCCAGGTTGGTATTCATGTTGCGATTGAGGTCCACGCCGGCCGCATTAAAACGCGACTCCAGCGCAAGCCCATCCGGGTTGAGCGTCGGGATGATGTAGAGCCGCACCTCCGGCGGCACTTCTTCGGGGTGCGCCCGAAAATGCGTAATCAATTGCTCGGCCAGACGGTAGGTGTTTGCCTCTGGCCCGCCGTGTGTATCGCCCACTACCACCAGTTTGCGTGGCCCATCACCAAACTGCACCGCCGTTATAAGCCGCCCCTGCATAGATGTGCCAATCGTAAACTCGCGCACCGTCTCTGTCTGCGCCACCACCAGCGGTGTGGGCATCCGTAGCAGCAGCAGGAGAAGGGGGAGTAACAGCAAAAGAAATAGTTGTTTGCGCATATGCCGTGGATACAAACTCGTCACTGCTCTTCACTTACCTCGGTGAGTATTGCAATACTTTCTTCATCCAGATTGAGGTCAACCGCCCCCAGCACCGTCTGCAACTGCTCAACACTGTTGGCTCCGATGATCGGCGCGGTAATCGTTGGCTGTGCAAAGAGCCACGCCAGCGCGACATGCACTATTGGTCGTTCATACTTCTGCGCCACACTATCTAGCGCATCAATGACCGCCCAGCCGCGCTCATTGAAATAGCGTTTCTTGAGCGATTCGGCGCGGGTGCTCTGCGGATGGGGCGCATTGCGGCGGTATTTACCGGTCAAAAAACCGCCTTCCAGCGGGCTATAGGGAACAACACCGAGCGAATGCTCCGCACATATCTGCCGCAGTTCCGCCTCATATTCCTTGCGATGCACCAGGTTGTAGTGTGGTTGCAGCGTTTCGTAGCGTACCAGATTCGCCCGCTCGCTCACCGCCAGCGACTCGCGCAGCCGCTCCGGGCTAAAGTTTGAACAGCCGATAAAACGCACCTTACCAGCCTGCACAAACTCATGCAGTGTGCCGAGCGTCTCCTCGATCGGCACCGTCTCATCATCCCAGTGCATCTGATACAGGTCAATATAATCGGTTTGCAGGCGGCGCAGGCTATCATCCAACGCCCGCGTCAGATGCGCCCGACTCAACCCTTCGCCATCTGCCCCATCCCACATCCGCCCGCGGGCTTTCGTCGCGAGTATAATATCCTGGCGGTTTTTGCGTTGCTGCATCCAGTTGCCGATAATCGTTTCGGATACACCGCCTGGATTGCCGTCTACCCAGAAAGAGTAGATGTCTGCTGTATCGAGGAACGTCCCGCCAGCCGCGGTGAACGCATCCATGATAGTAAACGCCGTTGCTTCATCGGCACTCCAACCAAACTGCATCGTTCCCAGACAAAAGGCCGAAACCTGCAAATCAGTACGTCCCAGTGTTCGGTATTTCATATTTCTATCCTTTCTGCTTTCTCATCACTTCTTTTTGCTCATTTCTTTTTGTGCTCGTCTCTCCCTGTTTTTTAGCTCTCTCTGCTTGCTACTTTCGTGGTTTCTGCTTTTCAA
>CAYFVX010000822.1:0-2684 GCA_964346425.1 uncultured Chloroflexaceae bacterium
AAGCTACACAACACAATGCCAGGCAAGATTTCCATCGGTGACTATGCGTTTGCTGGTCACAATGTATGCCTGATAACTGGCACCCATGATTACCGGCAATTTATGGAGTAGCGCATGGCATATGGTACCACCGGGGGGTGATATAATCATTGGCCCTGGCGTTTGGATCGGCACCAACGCCACAGTCTTGGGCCCGTGCCGCATAGGGGAGAACGCAGCCATAGCAGCTGGGGCCGTTGTGCTCCATGATGTCGCGGCATTTGATCTGGTTGCTGGAGTGCCAGCAAGGCGTTTGAGGGCGATAGTTCCGTAGCAAAGGCTCGCTACGCATGAGCGGAATAGTAGTACGGTCCCCGAACCTTACTGCAATGAATGTGAGTAGGTGCTGATGAAGCTTTTATTCGTGGGGTTCAGCCTACGGCAGGCGGGGGGGGGCATCGAAAGATACACCTTTCGTTTGCTGAGCCATCTGAGAGAACGCGGGCACCGAGTCCATGTCTACACATATTCGCAAGACTGGCCAGGCCCTAGGATTGCTCGCTACCCAACAATAGATAGATTCTTCCTGTTGCCGAGACTCTTCGTTCACGCCAAAGCGCGCCGCGTAGACGGGATCCTTTGTGGACACATCCACCTTTCGGGTTTGTGTGTCAAGGTGTCCCGACTCCTTGGTGTGCCATGGGCGCTTGCCATATATGGCATTGATGCCTGGGCTGGGCGGCTACTGAGCTTGGCAAATGCAAGGCCACTGCCATTGCTTGTGTCAATTAGTGCGTTTACAACGATGCAGGCCATTAAGCAGGGGTGGCCCGCGGAATGTGTGCAGAACGTGCCGCCAGTAGTTGAGCCAGTACGCCCTGTTTGTCGCATGGTGCGAACTAGTGAACGTACTTGCACGTTGCTCACGGTTGGCAGGTTGTCGCATAAAGAAAAGTACAAAGGTCATGATGTGGTGATCTCTGCACTAAAAATTGTCGCAGATAGCATTGCTGGCATCAGGTATAGGATTGTTGGTACGGGTGATGACGAATCCCGGCTCCGTGCGCTCGCACGCGAAGAGGGGGTTGCCAACATCGTAGACTTCGCCGGGTTCGTGTCGGACGACGAATTGGCGTTTGCATATGCCGATTGCGATGTCTTCGTTATGCCAAGTCGTGTTTCGCTAGACCCGGCCAAACCGGAGGGCGAGGGTTTCGGTATCGTCTTCCTTGAAGCAGCACTTCAGGAGAAGCCACTCATTGGTCCCAAAGAGGGGGGGCCGACAGACATCATCAACGACGGCGTGAACGGCTACCTGGTGGATCCGCGCAACCCCCAAGAGTTAGCAGATCGTATCATACGGCTGGCACGCGATCCTGCACTTTGCGCCACGATGGGTAGGGCTGCGCGGCAGACTGTTTTAGCAAAATTCACCACAGCCCAACTTGACGAGTACTTGGCGCCTGTGCTCGAGCATCTCGGGCAAACGAGGAGGAAGGCCTGAATGTGCGGCATTGCAGGGATTTGGTCAGGTGCGCCGGCGCGAGACAAGTTGGAGGCAATGATAGTCGCAATGGCTCACAGGGGCCCGGACAGTCGCGGCTCCATATTTGAGGAGAGCATCGGAGTTGGCCTGGGGCACTGCCGTCTATCAATACTAGACCTAAGGGATGCCGGGCGGCAGCCAATGACTGATGCATCAAACCGCTACACGATCATCTACAATGGAGAGGTATACAACTTCCGTGAATTGCGGCGTGAACTGCAGAACGAGGGCTGGTCATTCAAGACCGACACTGACACTGAAGTGCTGCTGTATGCATTTCGCCAGTGGGGCAAAGCGTTCATTCCCAAGCTGAGGGGAATGTTTGCCTTTGCCATACTTGACCGGGGAGCGAAGTATGGCCCTGCTCCCCGCGCAAAGGACGGCCTTCCGGATGAGCCATTCCTGCTCTTGGCTCGGGACCGTATGGGAATCAAGCCGCTTGCGTATCGGGCAACTCGTGACAGCTTTGCGTTTGCATCGGAATTGAGGGGGCTGGCTGCTGCCAACCTTCTGCCGAGGGAGGTCTCGGCGCAAGCAGTTGGTGATTACCTGCGATTTGGGTGCATCTACCAACCCGAAACGATTTTCCCCGGAGTGCGGCAGCTGCCACCGGGGACAGCAATGATGGTCAGAGGTCCTGGCGTCGAGACAATAGCTTGGGAGTACTGGTCACTGCAGGGCGAGGCGGCGCGGACCAGAACCAGCATACAAGGAATGCACTACAGTGCTCTCGTTGAAATGACGCGAGAGACTCTGCAGGATGCCACGTGCGCGCACTTGGTGGCCGATGTGCCTGTGGGAGCTTTCCTGAGTGGTGGGATTGACTCTGCAGCGGTGGTTGGCCTCATGGCAAAGCAGGTGGGCAGGGGCATCCACAGTTTCAGCGTAGGGTTCGAAGGTCCTGAAGGTATGGTGGATGAGCTGCATGCTGCAAAGAGGACAGCGGAAGCTCTCGGGTGCGATCATGCTGAAGTAGTCGTCCGTATTGCGGACGTCTCGAGCATCGTTAACGATACGATTGCAGCCCTTGACCAACCGAGTGTGGATGGCACCAATACTCTCGTTGTCAGCACAGCGGCAGCACAGCGCTTGAAGGTAGCCCTGTCTGGGCTCGGTGGAGATGAATTGTTCGCCGGCTACCCACATTTCAGCGCCTACG
>CAYFVX010000823.1:0-2682 GCA_964346425.1 uncultured Chloroflexaceae bacterium
CCGGGCAAAGATTCGGGCAGTTTTTTTTCATTCTTCATCCGAACCTGGTATGATGTGGGTATTGTGGTTTGTGCGTTTGTGCGGGGATGACGCGGCGTTGCGGTTGTGCGTTCTTGCGATGGTGCGATGGTCTCCCGTCCCCGGTCCCTATTGGACTCTGTTGGTAAAGTCCGTCCAACTCCTGGGAGCGCAGGCGGCTCGCCTGCATCGGAGCAGGCAGGCTGCCCGTGCTCCCAGGGGGGTTTCGGACTTTGCCATGACCCTCTATTGCGATACGGCGTTTTCCTTGTCTTTTCGGCATGGTCGTGCTATAGTCATACGGTGCAAAAAATGAGAGAGGAAAGGCTTCATGGAACGTAGCGAGTATGAGGTTCTGGCAGCCGTGGAATCTGCCCACTGGTGGCACGGCGGGATGCGGGCTATTACCACGGCATTTCTGGACCCGCTCTATGGTGGTCCGCGTGATGACCTGCGTATTCTCGATGCGGGGTGTGGCACCGGCGGCAATATGCGCTTTTTGCAACGCTACGGGCAGGTGTGGGGGATTGACCGGGCTCCCGAAGCGTTGGCTCTGAATACCCTGGCGCAGCAGACGGCACGCGGTCGCGTGCAAAATCTGCCCTTTGCGGATGAAAGCTTCGATCTGGTTACCTCATTTGATGTGCTCTATCACCGGGGCGTTCCAGATGAGTTGCCTGCTCTGCGCGAGGCTCGCCGTGTCTTGCGGCCCGGTGGCCGTTTGCTGTTGCGGCTGCCGGCGTATGAGTTTCTGCGCAGCAAGCATGACCGGGCGGTGCATACGCGGCGTCGCTATACGGCTGCGACGACTGCGGCGGTATTGCGCGAGGCTGGCTTTTTGCTTGAGCGGTGTAGCTACGTGAATACGTTGCTCTTCCCGCTGGCTCTGGCGCAGCGGATGCTGGAAAAAGTCGTGCCCACGCTGGAGCAGCAGCAATCTGACCTGACTCTGCCTGACCCATCAGTCAATATGGCACTGCGTGTCCCTATGGCAATCGAGGCCCTCTGGCTGGGGATGAAAGGATCATTTCCGCTGGGGCTGTCCATTGTATGTCTGGCACATTGTGGCAAGCTGGAAGTGGTCAAGACGGTGAGCCGTGGTAACGGTTCAGAAGCAGGATAAGGGCCTCGCGCAAAGGCGCAAAGATGCAAAGAACCGGGCAGGAGTGGAACCACGAATACCACGAATACCACGAATGTATCTCTCGAATGAGAAACATAAGAGACAGGCGGTACGTCTCTTTTTTACATAATCAAACGAAATTTTGTATGGGCAGGGAAAGTGCGGGAGTGCGGAAACGCAGAAACGCAGAAACGCAGAGAGGTGTTTTTCGGTGAAGGATACCCCTTTATATAGGGACAGAAAACTGTTGCAGGTGGTTGTCCTTATCTGTTGTCCACGATCCGCCGTCCACGTTTGAGCAGAGAAGAGGGGAGAGAGAAGGCGAGAGTATGACAGAGGAGCTTTTGACGCGTATAAGTGAAATGCCACGGGTGTGGAATGTTCTGCGCCGCGTGGTCGAGGATGGCTTTCGTGGCGAGAAGGCGGTCATTGAGCAAGAGCTGGCTCCCTGGCATGATGTCGGTCAGCGGACGTTTCTCGATATGGGGTGTGGAACCGGCGAGTTTGCTCCATGCTTTCCAGGGGAACACTACTGCGGCGTGGATCTGTCGGTGGGCTATCTGCGCTTTGCACAGCAGACGTATCAGGGGGCGTTTGTTGCCAGCGATGGTGCTGCGCTGGCTCTGGCAGATCAGCGGTTTGATGCGGCACTGCTGCTGGGGGTGCTGCACCATCTGCCCGATGCGGTTGCACAGGCATGTGTTGACGAACTCTACCGCGTGCTGCGGCCGGGCGCAACGGTTCTGGTGATGGAAGATGTCCCGCCACCGGACATGTGGAATATCGCAGGCCACGCTATGCACTGGTTGGACCGCGGCGGATTTATCCGCGATGAAGTTGCCTATCGTGCTTTCTTCCGTGAGGGGTTTACGCTGCTGCGCACCTATCATATGCGCAGTGGCATCTGCGATTATGGTGTCTATGTGCTGCGCCGCAAGGATGAGTTTGCCGCATTATGATGCGGCCAGGATGCGGTCGGATGTGTCAGCCACAACAACGCGGTCACGCCCTGCGGCTTTGGCACGGTAGAGCGCACTATCGGCCGCTCGGATAACTTCTTCTCCGCGTTTGCCATGCGTAGGATAGCAGGCAACACCAAGCGACAGCGTCACGATGCCCAGAATTTTTCCACCGTATTCTACCTGTAGATTCTTGACGCCGCGTGCCAGTTGTTCGGCACGCTTCTGCGTATCTTCGAGCGTGGCGTCTGGCAGAAAGATGGTAAACTCTTCGCCTCCATAGCGGCAGGCGACGTCTGCACTACGGATGTGGGTTTGCAGAAAGGTGCTCACCGCCTGCAACATCTTATCGCCGGCTTTATGCCCATAGATGTCGTTGAACTGTTTGAAGTGGTCAATGTCCAGCATGATGACACCAAGCGTGTTTTGTTGGCGGGCTGCTTTGTGGATTTCCCGTTCCAGTGTTTCTTCCAGGTAGCGACGATTGAACAGGCCGGTCAGTCCGTCGTGGATGGACTGGTAATGGAGTCGCTCGCGCAGGCTCAGGTTTGCCAGGGCCAGTGCAATATGTTCTGCGACGGT
>CAYFVX010000824.1:0-2676 GCA_964346425.1 uncultured Chloroflexaceae bacterium
CCACCAGAATGGGGAGTGTGAGGGAACCTGGTTCCCTCACGCACCCACAGGTGACCCCCATTGATCCCCCTTTACCCCCGCTGCACAACGGTTTGCCTATCGCATAACCAGCGGGAGGTAGACCACCCCTGACTGTTCAACATTGATGTCCAGGCCCATATCGTCTTTCTCCATGCTGCCTTCAAGCATTCCTTGCGCATAAACGTCAATATGCAACGTACTGCCCGGCGCAATATCATGCGCAAGCTTGAAACGTACCGCAATATCCAGTGACGTCGCGGTTGGCAACTCTTCATGGGTGTATACATACGATGTTGACGCAAGGTTTGCTTCTTTCCAGACAACCGAACTCCCCTCCTGTACAAGTTCCACACCAGCGGGCAGGGTCAGACGAAGCTCTATCTGCCGAACAGATTGATATGCGTTGTTTGCAATCTTGAGCAAGAATTCCACGGTTTGACCAGGTAAAGCTCCTGTTGTTGTCGTTGGTGCGGTAAGGCGCAACACACCACTCTTGCTCGCAGGCTGCGTTGGCGTGATGGTCGGTTGGACAGACGGCGTTGGTGTATCCGCCGGATCAGAAGGAATGCTCGTTTCGGTGGGCGTCGAACTGGTGGGTGATGGCGATGGCGATGGCGATGGCTTTTTGGCAGCAGCAGTAGCCGTCGGTGCCATCGTTTGTTCCGCAGGGGGAACAAACGTCGGCTCCATCGTCGGCTCCACCGTCGGCTCCACCGTCGGCTCCACCGTCGGCTCCACCGTCGGCTCCACCGTCGGCTCTGGGGCTGACTCCTGGACTGTTATCGTAAATGTTTTTTCCACAAACAGCCCACCGCTATCCGTCGCACGGAGCGTGATACTGGACGTGCCGAGCACCCCATTGGCAAACACGATGACCAATTCCCCGGTCTCTGCATCCACCGTGACCGACTCGAAGAGGCTGTTGTTCGTAATAATCTGGATTTGATAGACCAGGTCGCTACTGGCATCTTCAAGATCGGTAAATACCTCCAGCAAGTTGATGCTGGCCTCTGCCTGACCGAGTGTAAAGGTCAGGACATCGGAGGATGCCATACCGCTTAGCGACGGGGCATCATTGATGGGATAGACCGTCACTGCAAATGTGCTCTCTACCCAAAGATCGCTGCTATCCGTGGCGCGGATGGTCAGTTGTGCTGTGCCAGACTCGTTTGCCGCATAGCCGAGCGAGAGTATGCCGCTGGCGGCATCAATCGTCACCGCTGCAAACAGTTGCTCGTTGCTGTTCGACTCGACCGTATACTCCAGGTCGGCATCGCCATCTTCCAGGTCATCGAACACGTCAAACAGAGAGATTTGCGTATCTTCCGCATCTTCATTTACCCATACATCATCAATGCCGGTCGTCGTTGGTGCATGCGGAATATCGCCAAATTCCAGTGTGGTCTTTGCCAGCGGATTATTGATATCCAGCCCGTCACTGACGACAAACTCGATGCTACGTGTTGTCTTATCGGTGTCAACCGTTGTGTTCTGATAGGTAATGCTGCGTAGTACCTGCTGATAATGGAGCAGCGTGTCCTCACCGCTCAGATTGAGGGTACCACCTGCATAGCTGTCCACAATGCTGGTGCCCGTCACGTCTACTGCCAGTATTTCGGCATCACCATCCGGGCGGTCGGTGAGTTTGATGCTGGCAGATTCCAGCGTGGAGCCATCAGAATCGCTCACGGTCAGCGCATCCGCCGCGACAACCGCGACGATAGCCGCCTCTGCACTATACGTTGCTGCGTAGTCAATTCCGCTTTCCTCCCCGTTCAGGTCGAGCACCGGGCGGTCATTGGTGATGCCGACCAGCACAGTGACGCTGGCCGTATCGGTGCCACCATTGCCGTCCGTGATGGTGTAGCTGAAAGTATCGGTAAAGGTATCGGTTTCGCTTGCTTCCGGGGTATATTCAATCTGCTGGTCTTTGATAGCTGCGCTGCCGTGCTGCGGCGTCGCTACTTGCGAGATAGTCAGCGTATCGCCACTATCCGCATCGCTATCGTTTGCCAGCACGTTGATGAGTACGGGCGTATCTTCAGCCGTGCTTGCGGTATCATCCTGCGCAACCGGTGCGTCATTGAGCGGGGTGATATAGATAGTGACGGTGGCGGTTTTGCTTGTCTGCCCGTCTGCATCATCCTCTTGCGCGTAGTAGGTGAAGCTATCGTAGAAGTTTTCGCTGCCATCGTGCGTATAGGTAAAGGTTCCATCCCCATTCAGCGTGAGCGTGCCATACAGCACATTGCGGTCGCGAACAATGGTAAACGGGTTACCCTCAACGTCACTGACAGACACGCTTGCTTGAACAATACCGCCCTCATCCACTTCAACGCTACCCGCACTGACAATCGGTGCATCATTGACCGGCATAATTGTGATAGTGACTTCCGCACTGGCGCAGTCTCCATCGTCATCACACACTTCATAGGTGAAGCTATCATCCTCATCACCATCCCGCTCCGCATAATCTTGCTCAGGGGTATAGGTGATTTCGCCCGTGTCATTGTTCACCACAACACGGCCATGCGTGGGCTGGTTGAGTATTTTGAGCGTATCCTTATCGAGCGAGCCATCAACATCATTATCATTTGCCAGCACATCAAGCGACAGGGCAATATCTTCCGTAATGGTCGCAGAATCTTCGAGAAC
>CAYFVX010000825.1:0-2675 GCA_964346425.1 uncultured Chloroflexaceae bacterium
AGGGTGATTGTTCTACGACTACCATTTCCCACCTCATAATTTCTTGCACTATTTCACTACCCAGCAAAAACTTGCAAAAAATGCCAGCAGTGGCTCGAACTCCCGCAATTGCTCATTTGCTCGCAGAGCCACCACCGCCCGCCGCACCATCTCCACAGTGTCGCCCCCGCGCATCACCGGCACGAAAGGTAACAGCGATTCCTTATCGGGATCGAAGGCGTGCTGCGCCTCAATCTCCCACAGGTTGATGACACGATACTCGCGCCGCGCGTACAACCCCATAAAATAGCTCTCGTAATAGTCCACCGATGCCGCTGGCTCAGAATGGGGCAGGATGTTGAGCACCACCGGGTACACGGGGATGCCATACCTTTCTTCTGCCAGCGACGCATACGCATTGACGCGGCGCGGGGTGCGTAGCGTCGGCCGTAATTGGAGTTCGTTCAGTGTGAGGAATTCGCCATGTTCCGGAGTGTACGAGCGGATAAGCAAATCCGTTTCGCGGCTTATCCACTGAAACTCGCCACTGAGCAACTCCTGCGCCTCCACATCTTCCCGTTGCAACAACCAGTTGACCCAGCCAGTCAGGTTGATACTCGCCAGTTTCTTGCTGCCAATATCGGCTTGTTTGGGCATCCAGCCATCCCTTCTCTTCCAATGCTTCTTCTTACTTCGCATTATAGCATGGATGTTTGGATATGCCTGCACCTTATCGTGCTCTGTCTGTTTCATGGTAGCATGTCGCCGCGAATTTGCAATTGGGAGTACCGGCAAATTCCACACAATCCGCAACATCTCTCCATAAGTTCTCCATATTGTTGTCGTATCATACCTATCAGAACAAAGCAAACGACGCCACGCCAGACAGGGTGGCTCATACCAGTGACGAGTGACGAGTGATGAGTGATGAGTGGCTACAATGCGCTCTATCGAACCAGTTTTTGTAACTCTTCACCCGAACATGGTATCACTGGAAAAGCAACAAGATTTTAAGGAGGTTCATAATGAAAAACATCGGAACGAAGGTCATCGCAGGTATCGTGGTTGCGCTTATAGCCGTTGTCATGCTGGCACCAGCCGCCTATGCCCAGGGGCCGGGCGGTCGAGGTCAGCAGCCTGGACAGGGTACCCGCCAGCAGCAGCCAGGCCAGGGCCTGTGTACCGGCGACAATTTTGTGGACAATGATGGTGATGGGGTGTGTGACTACGCAGGGAATGGACAGATGGGACGCCGCGGTATGGCAGGCCAGGGCCAGGGGACCGGTATGGGTGCTGGTTTTGTAGACAATGATGGCGATGGCGTCTGCGATTATGCTGGTAGCGGCATGCGCCGCGGTGGTGGACGGCAACAGTGGCAGCCGTAGTTTGGTAAAGGCAGGATGGGGTTTGCCGGTGGCAAACCCCACCAGAACGGGCTGGCACGCCCTTGCGTGCCAGCCCGTTTGCAAGCGGAGGTTGAAATGGGGTGAACCCCTCAGTGACTCTGTTGGTAAAGTCCGGGCAGGGCCTCTCGCAAAGGTGCAAAGACGCAAAGGTCCGGACAGGAGAATGGGGGTTACCAACAGAGTCCTGGGGCTGCTTCCCAATCCCCAATCCCCGATCCCCGATATCAAAGGGAGACCGTAGACGATGGACCGGAGAACGTGGACAGGCATCGGACACCTGCCGCAGGTGTTTATCCCTTTGTGAAAGGGCAGAGCTGGCGCAAAATACCCCCTTTCAGCGATTCCCGATTGCCGATCCCCGATCCCCAATCCCCAATCCCCCATCCCTATTTTCCTGTCACCAAAAAAGCAGGTTTCACGGTATAATTATGGGTATCTCTGGACTACCCGCGCTCCTGCATGGGAGGCCAGCAACCAGAAACAATAATCTATAACTAATCTGAAAGAGCATAAGGTGATTTCTATGCGAATGGTGATTGCTCGCCACGGCGAGAGCGAATGGAATCGTATTCATCGTTATCAGGGCCAGCTCGACGCGCCCCTCTCGGAGCTAGGCATCCAGCAGGCCAATTTACTGGCGGAACGGTTGCGCAATGAGCAGTTTGCGGCTATCTATACCAGCCCACTGCAACGTTGCTCGCATACAACGGAGATTATTGCCAACTTTCACCCCGGTACCGATATCCACAACGACCCGGCGCTGATGGAAATTCATCATGGCGAGTGGCAGGGAAAATATGCGGATGAGGTCAATGCGCAGTATGGCGAAGGTTTGCAGGAGTGGCGTGTCCATCCGATGCGCTCGCAGATGCCCGGCGGCGAGAGTTTCAGCAATGTGTTGAAGCGTTCGTTGGAGTATAAAGAGCGTATGCTGGTTGCCCATCCAGAGGAGACTATTCTGGTCAGCACGCACGATGTGGTGATTAAAGTTCTGGTGGCGGATGTGCTGGGCATGGATATGGACAATATCAACCGTATCTGGCTCACCAATGGCAGTATCAGCGAGATTGTGTATGGTGAGGAGATGTGTTATCTCGCGACCTTGAGCGATGCGTCGCACCTGGGCGATCTGGCGGTCAAGTTTGGCGGCCAGAAAGCGTTGTAGGGGAGGTGGGGTGGGAAGTGACGGCAGAGCCGTCACTTCCCACCCCAATGAGGGGCACCAGTGGGAGTATCATGCGCATTAAGTTAAGCGGCTTGCCGCTTTGCAAAGCGGGGGATTGGGGGTTG
>CAYFVX010000826.1:0-2675 GCA_964346425.1 uncultured Chloroflexaceae bacterium
TATGCTGACGAGTGAGGATGATACGGAACTGGTTACGATTATTATTCCACAGTTTGTGTGTGTGCGCTGGTGGCACCATTTTCTGCATAATCAGACGGCGTTGATGATACGTAGTGCGTTTTTGTTTGACCGCGATAAGGTGGTGATTGAGGTTCCGTTCCGTCTGGAAGAGTGAGCTTGGCGTCACTGTTCAGAAATGAGGCAAACAGACGAGCCGCGACCGTGAGGGCTCACATGTGTAGAGATTTTCGCAAAACCTGATACCAATGGGACAAGTCGCCCGTAGGGGTTTGCCGGCGGCAAACCCCTACAGCGTGCCTCCAGCCAAAAAAGTCTACACATGTGAGGCTCTGGGGCTCAATAGGTTTCACCACAAGGGAGCGCGAGGGAACGGAGTTCCCTCGCAACCCGATGATGGTGGGGTTTGTTGTTTTTTCGACGAAGTCGAAAAAACAACAAACCCCATTGTAAAGCTGTGGCACGCGGCTGCGTGCGGTTTTTGCTGTGTGCAAGCAGCACACAAAACAGGTGACACCTGTTGAGGTCTCTGGGGTCTGGGTGCCTCAACGGGTGTCACCAGTGGGTGCGTGAGGGAACCAGGTTCCCTCACACTCCCCATTCTGGTGGGGTTTATTGGTTTTTCGACGTCGTCGAAAAACCAATAAACCCCACTGCAAAGCTGTGGCACGCGGTTGCGTGCGTTTTTTTGCCGTGTGTGATCAGCAAATACTACAGGTGACACCTGTTGAGGGTCTGGGTGCGCTCGCGATATGTGGGATGAAGGGCAAGGTTTTCTGGAAAGGGTCAGGATGAGGCTTTCAGCGTTTGAGCGAACGTCAATCACGCAGACTGCGCGGGAAGTGTTTGGGGCAGAAACCAGCGTTTATCTGTTTGGTAGCCGCGTAGACGATAGCAGGCGAGGTGGTGATATTGACCTCTACATTGTCTGCGAGGATATCAGTAATCTTTTTGCGAAGAAGTTGCGTTTTCTGGCGAAGCTCAAGCTGAAGATAGAAGACCAGAAGATAGATGTGGTGTTTAATGAAGACCCTTCACGTCCCATTGAACAGGAAGCCAGCAAATGGGCCATACCGCTTTGAGCTACAAACAACGGGTGCAGCAGTATCTTGATGAAGTGCATCTGCATCTGGAACGAATTGATGCGGCGTTTGCTGCTCTGGTGCTCTCCTACGACTTTTTGCTTGATGAGGAGGGATTTGCTGCACTGCTGGTGAACCCGCAACACGTGGCGTTTGCCGACCAGATTATCTATCGCTTCTCCAAAGCGCAGGATACAATGGGCGCAAAGCTGTTCAAAATGTTTTTGCTCTATCAGGGCGAGAATGTGGATCGTCCCTTCCGCGATATTCTCAATGAGCTGGAAGGTTTGCATATTCTTGAGGTTGAGGGCTGGTTTGTCTTGCGCGAGTTGCGCAATGAGATTGCTCATCATTATGTGGGCAATGAGCAGGTAGCACTGCGCATTTTGAATGGCATCTATACGCAACGGGAGCTGTTGCGGGGTATTCTCGCCAGGCTTGAGGCGTTGGTAGAGTAGGGGGACGAGCTAATGGAGAATGCAGAATGGAAAATGCAGAATGTCCGTGCTCAACACGCAACACGCAACACGCAACACGCAACACGCAACACGCAACACACATCGCTCATCACTGATAAAAGGCGGGTGGTTTATGGATAAACGATTACGGACAGGGATTATCGGGGTTGGTATAGGTTCGGCGGCTTCGTTGCTGGCGTGGGGGACGGTTGCGCTGGTGCGGCGGCGTTCTTCCAGCAAAGCAGAGCTTGACCCGGAACTGGTGACGGCTATCACCATTGCGGTGTTGCAACACCGCAAGTGGCTTGGCAGGAAGTTTACCCCCCTGCCCTCCATCCGCCCCCACGAGACCACGCCGCATCCGAATAACTGGGTGGTGCAGGGGCGGTTGCAGCAGACCCGTGGCTGGCACCCACGGCAGCGGTGAACGCAATGGAGTGTTCATGCGCTCAGCGCACATGGCAGAATGGGGAATGGTCCGGAATGGTCCGGGCAGGGGAAACGCAGAGGCGCAGAGGCGCAGAGGTGCAGAGTTCGCGTCGAGTTCTAGCAGAGCAACAAGGCTTACTGCAACAACCACTCTTTCACTACTGCATCAATCGCCGCCATCAACCGCCGCGTCTCGCGCAGGGCAATGACTATGCGCATATAGTGCAGCGTGTCCGTTGATGAGAGGGTGCGCCCTTTGCGGTCTTTGAGCCATTTGTGTAGCGGTTGGTAGCCGCCAATCTGCATAGCCCAGGTTTCTGGCTCTACTCCTGCGAAGTATATTCCGTTGCCGATAACCAACCGTTGCTGCTGCGCATGGTAGCTGATTTTTTCAATGGCTCCTGTTGTAACGCCATGCTGGGTGATGCCCTGTTCAGCGGGGTTGGTAAGAATGTCTGTGCCGCCTGCGCCACCTGCACCGGGGCTCCCTGGCAGGCGCAGCAGGTGCAGGTCAACCAGGGCTGCGCCGTGGGTTGCCAGCGTTTTAAACACCTCTTTATCGCTGGCGATGGGGATGCGCGGAAAGTCTATCTTGAGCCATTCGGCGTAGCGGCTACGGTAGGTGGGGCTGTGGAAGACCGCGTAGAGATAGTGCAAGATGTCTTCGGGACCGATGGTGCCAATCAGG
>CAYFVX010000827.1:0-2672 GCA_964346425.1 uncultured Chloroflexaceae bacterium
GAATACCCCGTACCTGGTTGAAGAGATAATGGTAGGTGGCATAGCGGGCATACGGCTCATCATGCAGGCATGGCAGCAGAAAACTCTTCTCGGCAACCAGCAACGCGCCCCAGAAAGAAGTCGGAAATGGGTAGGGAATGAAGATAAAGCGACTATGGAGTCGCTCGCTCAGGATAGCCTCATAGAGTTCATCACTGCCAGTGAGCGAGCCTAAAAGCCGCAACTCGTGGATGGTGAAATGTTCCAGCGGGGGCAAGAGTGTGGGATGCTGCTGGAAAAAGAATGGCACACCGTCTGCATCAGCCGCTGAAGGCACAAAACGCCAGATTGGAACACCATCCAGCATATCATGGCCGGCCGTATAATACCGTTGCTCATTGAGATGAAACGAATCACGCACCGTGCTACACCAGACCCGAACATCTACCCCAAGCGTGTGTAATGCACTGACCAGATGACGTGCTTGCGTTTCAGCCCCGCCGGCTGTATCGGGACCATAAAATGGCGTAACCAGCGTAATCATAGCGCAACCCATCTGCCACTTTTGCAGCCGACGCATCAATTAACATAGTCTGGGATTTTCAACAGATACCAGAGCGGCCCCACTGCCTCACTCAGTACCTCATGCTCTTCTAGCATGATTGCCAGACACTCTTTGAGGTTATTCGTGCGCAATTCCAGGGCTTCATTCCGCCGACGCAGGCGCGTTATTTCGTTCATTACATCTATGTCTGTAATGGCTGCCATGTCCAGCAAATAGTGAATTTTCGCTATCAATATTTCCGTTTTGTGAATCATTGAACGGAGTTTGGAGAGATGTTCAGGAATAACCGCAGCGATGGGGAACTTTGCAATATAGGCTTCGACCCGGGCGGTTTGCGCTTCAATACCGGCAATATCCCGCGATATCTGTTGCATTTCCTCCGACCAGCGTCGCCGCAACTCATCCAAATGCGCACCTGCACTCATACGCGCCTCCTCACTTCTTTGACCATGTAACTGCGCATTATACCGCAGATTCGCGCAAACCTTCCACCACCCCTCGTAAACCCAACCCGACCATCAGCGAAGCTGGCAGCGCAACCAGCAACAGCAATAGCCCCACAATCGCCGGTGGCAAGCCAGCCACAAACACAAACCAGAGCCACGCGTCAAACAGATGATGCTTGGGCGAATCATAATACCAGAGCCACAACTCGCGGCGGTCCCGCTCGACCGTCGGAATAGGCAATGCTTCGCGTACCGCCAGCGCACGCTCCTGCTGCTGAAATTCCAGCGTCTCCACGCGCAGCCCCAGGTCTTCATCCCGCGGGTTATCCGGCGTTGTATTCTCCGGGTTCCAGGTATCACTCTGCAAGGTCAGGGTAACCCCGTGCTGTACCTGTTGCGGTGTCAATTGAAAGCGCAACTCCCACTGAATATTCTGGCCGGTCATATCCGTGCGCTGCACCTCCGCCAGTGGTTGCCCATCCAGCAACAGTTGAAAATTTGCGCGTGGCAACGGCCAGGGGCGGTGATCGCCCACCACCAACCGCCCTTCCAATGGTTCATCTTCCGCATAGGGATAGAGCAACATTTGTGCTTCCGCATAGCTCCAGCGCGGCAATATCTCACCCCGGCTGCGGTCACCCTCGGAATAGGAAAACCCATCGGATAAGACGACCACGCCGTCCGGTGGTGCAACCCGCAGCCACCACTCGCTCACGCGGTCCTGCCAGATGCGCGGATGGCCTAGCAGCGGTGTGTCTGGTGGATTAAAGAGCCGCTGATAGTGTCCGCTCACTTTGTTGCTGACCCAGATATAGGTGTTGAAATTGACCAGCACGGGCAATAGTTGCACCATGAAGTTGACGATGAACAGGCCAGTCAGCAGATAATATGCCAGCCGCACGCGGTAGGTAAGCAGGGTTGCCAGCAAGCCAGCCGCCGCCAGATAGACGAAGGGCAGAACAAACACCATATAGCGTGGCCCCCAACTGCCATCGCCATGCCAGTAGCTCAAACGGGAATAGAAGCCTACATTGACCACCAGCAGAGCCAGCGCAAGCAATGATTCGCGCCACTGCTGGCGTAGCCGAAAGCCAGAGCCGATAATGCCCACAAGAATAGTAGGGGAATAGAGGAAAATACCCTTACCGGTGCTGAAGAGCAAGCCATAAACACCCTCACGCCAGTTGCCTTCCAGCAGGTAGGTGGGGTTGACGCCGCCATAGCCCGTTTTGAGCGGATGTCCAAAAATCTGCGCATTGTAGAGCATCAGCAGAGCCAGCGGGAGCGCGACACCTGCCAGCCCGAACAATCCCCGCTTGAGCAGCGTTTCCGCGCTGAGCCAGAGGGGGCCACGCCAGCTTACCAGTGCTGCATAGCCAGCTATCACGGGCAGCAGCAGCAACGCCTGCACTTTGATAGCCAGCGCACAACCAGCCGCCAGTCCCGCAATCACCCACCAGCGCGGTTCCTCACGCCGCATACCATACGCACAGAGTGTCAGGCCAAAGGTGGTCGTTGGCTCGGCAAAAAAGGTGCGGCTATAGGGCCAGGCGAGACTCGTCCCATAGAGCAAGGCTACCAGGAGCGCAACTCGTGTGCTATAGCCAATGGTGCGCACCCAGTCATACAGCACCAGCCCCGTAGCGGCCGTTGCCAGCGCAGGCAGCAAGAGCACGAAGAGC
>CAYFVX010000828.1:0-2669 GCA_964346425.1 uncultured Chloroflexaceae bacterium
GTGGGCGGCGGATGAAGCGTTTCCGTGGCTCCGTGCCTCTGTGTCTCCGTGGTGAGGGGATAATACCTCATTCGGGTAATGAGTTCAACGAACCGCAAAGACGCAAAGGGCGCAAAGTCCGGACATCCGGGCAAAGATTCGGGCAGTTTTTTTTCATTCTTCATCCGAACCTGGGATAAATGCTCTGTGGGCGAAAATGTTCAACATCAGGATAGGCTGATTCTTTCGGGAATGTTTCACAATAGAAACATTTGCGGGCTGACATGGTTTCCAGTTGTTCTTTTATTTGCCGATGGGCATATCTTGATCTTTGCGCACGAGGGTATTGAGGTCTCTGGGCAAGAGTTCCCTGGGTAAAGCTTTCCAACTGCTCGTAGTATGTCCGTCGCGCTTCACACAGTGCGGAGATTTCTTTTCTGCAAGCCATTGTTTCAACTGTTCCAGTTGTTGCTTGTTTTCATCGGTCAGGGTGCCGGCAGCCTTTTGGTCGAGCAGTTGTTGATATTCCTTTTCTGCTATCGCAATGCCATCATCGCGGGTTGTTTCCAGCCCAAACAGAGAACTGGTGAGTATCTGGTCTACGCGCCAGCTCCGGGCAAAACCGCTCGCTGTTTCTGCGACGACACCACTTTGCTGCTTTTTCAAAACGACAATCTTGTCCTGGGGGCGCATGTCCTGGACGACAAAGGGGCTATGCGTTGAGATGATGAACTGCAGATTGGGAAAGATGTCGCGTATCTGTTCAACGATAGTGCGTTGCCATTGGGGATGCAGATGGATGTCTATTTCATCAACCAGGACGATGCCAGACGCTGCAAGCGGGTTATCCAGATGGGGAAACGCATCAACCAGACGGCGTACCAGATCGAGCACCCAGGCAGCTATGCTGCGATAGCCATCGCTCAGATTGTCGAGCAAAACTGTGGTGCTGCCTGTTTCTTCAAGCAGTATTCCTTCGGGGGTTATCTCTTTGACCTGCATGTCGCCAAGTGCTTGTTCGAGCGAACGGAGAGCCAGGCGACGTGTTTTTTTGATGTCCTGGTTTTCTGGCTCTTTGAGGCAACGAAATTCCAGGTCTATCAGCCAGTTGTTGACAAGCGTCAGGCTCAATCGTTCGTCGAAGAGGGTCGCAAAGCGGTAGGGTTTGCTGCGGTTCTGCGCGAGAGCAGTCTGGTTGGAGTAATAGGGAAGGAGTCTGCGCCATGGACCATAGCCACAAGCAAACCAGCCGTTGGTGATAGTGTCGGCATAGAGCGTTTCATCCAGTACAGATACGCCGTTTTGTGGGGTGAGGATTTCGCGCTGCAATCCACTCTTGAGGTTGCTGAGCTTGAAGTTTGCCTGATGGGTTGTTAGTGGGGAAGATGGGCGTCTATCATCAGGCGTTGCCTGCACAATGGTTGCAATCCGGCCATCGGTTGCGCCGCTACGAATGTACTTTTTCCAGTTTATGCCGGCGGCGATGGGGTGTATAAGCTGTTCACCCAGCAGTGCGAGGGCAAGCATATGCAGGATGGTTGTTTTGCCAGTGCCGTTTTCACCAGGCAGCACAATCCATTGGCAGAGGTGCTCACTCTCTTCCTGCCGAAAGTCGAGATGGAGGGTTTCAAAGCAGGTGATGTTGTCGAGTTGAAACTGCTGGAGATACATAGGATATTCCCTCTGCAAAGCGTTCAAGCATTCAAGCGTTCGAGCGTTCAAGTGTTCAAGTGTTCGATCGGGGGCGGCCAGCCTGCGAGCTTCCGCTTCCGCCTTGAACTTCTCCTCCGTCAGTCTGCGAGCTTCCGCCTCTGCTTTCCCATAGGATTCTGCGGGTATTCGTCCTGCATGCATGATACCAGATGGGGGAAACAGCGACAAGTGGAGAAACGCAACGTACAGTAACCGCTACAACTCCTGTTCATCCATAATCAGCATGTCGGAGGTTACGCCAAACAACTGAGCAAGTTTGATGACATGCTCAACATTGGGCTTTTTTCGCCCACTTTCCAGCTTGTATATGTATGGCTGCTGCACACCAAGCGCATCGGCAAGTTCCTGCTGAGTCATGTGGTGACGCAGGCGCAAGGTACGCAACTTTTCGGCAAATCGTTGCATTGACAGATCGGGAAAGCTATGTTACCTTTAGTCCCTATGGAGACTTAACAAAGAAAAAACGTGCAACTATCCTGACAGGAAAAGAACACGCTCATTTGAACGAATAAGAACACACATGCCATGAACATGGGTGAAACCGCTACCGTTTGAACATTCTGATTGTACCAGATGCACCTGATTTCGCAAGGAGAAACGGCTATGAGTACCTATTCTATCGAGCAACTTTTGACCATCTGGAAGCAGGACAATATGACCGCAGAACAGGCGGTAGGTCACCTGCAGCAACACCTGGCAATGGTCTACGAACGTTTGGGGGTATTGGAAAAACGCAAAGTACGCGAGTCCACGGAAGGCAAAGCGCAGAAAACCGACAACACGTAATACCAGGTTCGGATAATCAGGCAGGAACCACGAATAAACTGCTTTTCGGGGCGCAGTTGAGAGTCATGTCAAAGTGCGAAAACTCCCTGGGAGTGCGGGCAACCTGCCCGCGCTCCCAGGCTTCACCATCACCAATCCCTCACATGTGTAGACTTTTTTGGCTGGAGGCACGCTGTAGGGGTTTGCCGCCG
>CAYFVX010000829.1:0-2669 GCA_964346425.1 uncultured Chloroflexaceae bacterium
TCGAGGGCGGCGGCAAATATGGCTTCGGCCGCCACCCATACGCGCTCTGCCTGCTGTGCGTCGCGAGCGTTGAAGAGGATGTTGGGGTGCAGGTTGCCATCACCGGCATGCCCAAAGACCGGGATGGGCAGATTATAGTGGGCGGCTATTTCTTTCACGCGGCGGACGGTGGCTGCGACTTGTGAGACGGGCACGGAAATGTCTTCACCGAGCTTGTTGGGAAAGCGGCGTGCCAGCGCGGGGCCGATGGAGCGACGTGCTTTCCAGAGGGCAACTTCGTCCTGTTTGCTGCGGGCGAGTTGCACGTCACGTGCTCCGCCCTGGCGTGCCAGTTTGGTTAATTGTTGTGCTTCCCATTCGACGGTTTCGGCTGCGCCATCGGATTGCAGCAGCAGGAGAGCACCGGCATCGCGTGGCAGGCCGAGGTGCATGTAATCTTCGACGACGCCAATGGTGGTGTCGTCCATCAATTCGAGAGCAGCCGGTATAACGCCAGCCGCCATGATTGCTTCGACGGTGGCGCAGGCATCTTCCAGGTGGTTGAAGATTGCCAGCGCGGTGCGGCGTGCAGTTGGTTGCGGGATGAGGCGGAGGGTTGCGGCGGTGATGATGGCGAGCGTGCCTTCGGAGCCGATGAGTAGATGCAGCAGGCCGGCATCTGCGGGTTGGGTGGTCAGTCCATCGCCGAGGTGTAGTATCCGCCCATCAGCCAGCACTGCGGTCAATCCGAGGACGTAATCAGCGGTGACGCCATATTTCAGGCAACGGGGGCCACCGGCATTACAGGCAATGTTGCCGCCGATGGTAGAGACCGTCTGGCTGGATGGATCTGGCGGGTAAAAAAGACCAGCTTCTTCGGCGGCACGTTGCAGGTCAGCGGTAATGACGCCGGCCTGTACATGCGCAACCATTTGCTCGCTATCAATGTGTATTTCCTGCATGCGGGTGAGTGCCAGTAGCAGGCAGTCTGCGATGGGGATGGCACCGCCAGCCAGTCCGCTGCCGGCCCCACGGGTGACGACCGGGAGGTTGCGGGCGGAAGCCATACGCATGATGTGGCTTACTTCTTGCGTTGTGGTGGGCAGCATGATTGATTGAGCGTGACCGTCGGGTCGGGCGATAGAGGCATCGGTGTCGTAGCAGGCTCTATCTTCCCGGCGGGTGAGTACGAGGGGGGGAGAGAATGTCTGGCTGGTTGGTTGTGGTGGTGTGGGGCGTGGGGGTGCTTTGTCAAGTAATGGTGCTGTGCCGTTTTCTGTGCGATCCAGGCGGCCGGCGGTTGCCAATGCACCGTCCATGCTCTGTGCCAGATTGCGCAGGATGTGGGCAATCTGCTCTTTTTCGCCGGGTGTGCGTGGGTTTGTCTGGTCATCTTTCTCTTGCAGACGCATGTGCAGCAGACCACTGCCGATATCGCCGTGGTAGGGGATGGTGAGGCCATAGCGTTCGGCCAGGGTATCTGCT
This sequence comes from uncultured Chloroflexaceae bacterium, assembly GCA_964346425.1. Lineage (GTDB taxonomy): Bacteria > Chloroflexota > Chloroflexia > Chloroflexales > Chloroflexaceae > JAAUSY01. Next base: position 1,465 of record CAYFVX010000829.1, read on the forward strand.
TGCGTGAGAAAGGTGGGCAATACGCGGCGTGGCAGGGCGAATGCCAGGGGAGGTTCTATGCTGTGCCAGGCGGTCGCCATGTGCTCCCAGATTTGCCAGTGGTTGGCGGTGGTTGGCGAGGCACTGGTGGTTGGCCGGGTGGGGTGTTCATCGGCTACATCCAGCAAGGTGATGTCTGGTTGATTTGCGAGCGTTTGCAGCAGGCGGGTCTGGCGGTCCAGAACTTCCTGGCGGTCTTCAAACTCGACCAGTAGCAGGACATCGGTTGGTGCAAGCTGGCTGGCAAAGGGATAATCAGTTTCAGCGTGGGTGTGGGCGGATGGGCTGAGGATAGCCAGCGCACTGAGGGAGGAGACGGTGGTCAACAGGCTGGAAGCGTAGCTGCTGGCGGCGGCAATATGCGCACAGGCGAAGAGCAGGCTGCGGCGCATGGGTGGGAGGGGTTTCAGACTGAGGGTTACATCGAGCAGGTTGAATCTGGTGGGTGGGTTTGCAGCCAGGCAGGAGTGCAGGGTGTGGTTGATCCATGCCTGGTGCAGGCGGAAGCCGGTGGCGCGTTTGATGGTGGGTCCGCCGGTGGTGAGGATGCGCTGACCGGGGGCGGGGTCTTGCGTGTGTTCCAGGATGGTGGCGGCACGCAGGTAGGAGACGATGGCGCCGTGGCGCAGGGCGCGACGTCCGCCTTCGTTTTGCTCAATGAGTGATGCCAGCGAGATACCGGATTGCAGGGGGACGATGGGCAGGCACAGGCCGTGTTGCTGCAGGGTGTTGTTGAGCGTTTCAATCGTCACGTCGGCCTGGACAGTGACGAGTGGGGTGCCGGTATGGATTGTGATGGGTGGGTTTTGGTGGGATTTCATTGCGTTTCACCAGGTGTTCAAACAGAACCATTGCAAGCTGCGAGTGCGGTGATGGTAGGAGTTTTTTGCTTGCGGCTGTGCCTATTCTGGGGATAGTATACCATAACAGGTTTCATCTGCGTTGGGCAGATTATCATCATGGCTATTGTAAAGTCTTGCGTCAAGCGGGGAGCGCGAGGGGCAATGCTCCTCGCAACCCATTCTGGTGGGGTTTTGGGAGGGCAAAGCCGTCCCAAAACCCCACCACAGCCCGCGGCGGCACGCCGCAAATGCTTTTTTCTGGCTATTGCAAACTGGACTTTGTCCATTTGCGCAAATGGACGAAACGATGTATTCGGCAGAACA
>CAYFVX010000830.1:0-2668 GCA_964346425.1 uncultured Chloroflexaceae bacterium
ACAGCGACTGCTCGTTCGTCGGGAACGGTCGCCCCCCGAATCTCCGCTCGATAAAACAATCCATGCGCAATTTCAGGAAACGATGCAAGCGATGGCCGAGGAACTCATCACCATCTTTCTGAATGACACGCCCCAAAAACTGACAACTTTACAGCAGGCACTCGCGGATATGGACACCTCCACGCTCTTCACGACTGCGCATACCCTGAAATCGAGCAGCAGGCACCTGGGGGCACTCCATTTCTCATCGCTCTGCAAGCAGATAGAGATACAAACAAAAGATGGGAACTGCGAAGGGATGGAGGAGCTGGTAGCGCGGAGCATCGCAGAATTTGCACGGGTGCAGGACGCATTGCAGGTACAGATTAGCGGTGAAAAGAATGGGACTATGTTCAAAGGGGATAGGGGATAGGAGGCAGTGGTTGGGAACGTCCGGGCAGAGTCTCACGCAAAGGCGCAAAGACGCAAAGGTCCGGGCAAGAGATGCTCAAAGGGGGTGTTTTGAGCCAGGTTATACCAGTGACGAGTGATGCGTGATGCGTGATGCGTGACTGCAATGCGCTCGAACGCACCTGTTTTCTCAACTATTCACCCGAACATGGTATGAGCCCCATCATAGCGGATGAGAAAGGAGCGAAAAAACCAATAGCTTGTTCATGGTTCCTTGCTCGGTCAACCGTCAGGACACAAGAAGAAAAGCAGCATAAGGAGAAAGACAGAAAAATGAATATGAACCTCCAACCGGTCAACGTTTTGCTGTTTGAACCAGATGCAGTGCAGCGAAGCAAATTGCATGCCTGGTTGCAGCAACATGATCAGCATGTGCGTGTCCATATCCATGAATGTCATGAACTTCCGACGTTTACGGCAGCGGACAGCGCAACCTGGCCTCCGTATGAAATACTGGTTTTTCGCCTGTCGAGCGTCGATCTGACAAAGACCCTGGAGGCACTCAAAGACGAGTATGGTATTCCCGTTGTACCGGTCGTAGTTTTGATTGACCAGCCGGGCCAGCATGGGGAAATCGTCATCAACGGTTGCCTGATTGAAGTACCAATGTGTGTGAAGAACAGGCAAGCGGACAAGCAGGAAGTCTTGCAGGCAGCATTCCGTTTGTCTGCCCAAAATTTTTTCACCGGTATCCATAGCAGACTGGTTGCCATTGAGCCAGACCAGGCCATTCCGTATGCACTGGCACGCCATGTGGAATTCCAGCGCATACGCAAGCTCTTGCCAGAACTCTTCCTCCATCAATATGGATATGAAAACAGGAAGCAACCCGTGACGCTTGATGGCACCCCGACCATTCTGTGGCTTGAAACCAATAACGTGGTCAAGATACGGCTCAAAAGCTATCTGGAACAGTATGACTATCAGGTTTTGCCGGTCTCCACAGAAGAAGAGCTTATTGCGTGGTGCCAGCGTATCACCCCATTGCTCATTCTGATAAGTGTTGACGCTGGCAAAAAAACGGGAACGCAGGAACAGATTCAGCGTGTTCGCAGTCTGGTAGCTACCGAACAGGTACCCATCATTGTGATGAACAGCATGGCGTTCACCGAAGCCAACGGTTCCTGCCAGAAAATAGGATGTGCTGGTTATCGTGGGCGTCCTTTTAGTTTACAGGAGCTGTTGAACAAGATAGAACAGTTTGTTCCTCGCAAGAAGCATTACGAACAACGGCAGGCAGAACATGCTACGGCATGATACCAGTGACGCAAGACGCGTGATGCGGAGAATGCATACCATCACACCACCACACCCTGGTCCGGTGCTGCATACCAGCACAAAAAGAAGAGGATGGATATTCTTATTCTTGCTTCACAAGGAAATGGATTATGAGACACAAAGAGCTACCGACAACTTGCGCTCCTTCACTCCAGCAGTCCTTGCTCGACGACCCACAGAATGACCTGGACGAAGTGGTTTATCAGCGGTTTGTGGACGTGTTGGGCGGAAAAGAAACGGGCCTGGCATACGAGCTGGTGGCAGAATTTCTGCATGATATACCGGACCAACTGGCGATCTTATACCAGGCTCTGCGAAGCAACAGAGAGGCGGCATGCTTTCAGATATTGCACACGCTGAAAACGAGTAGTAGTGCGATGGGTGCCTGGTATCTTGCGGCACTCTGTCAGGAAATGGAAAAGGTAGCCTATAATGATGGGTTGGAATGTACGGTAGTACGGTTCAGGCAGATAGAAAAGGCGTTTGAGCGGGTCCGGTTTGTCTTGCAGCGCAAACTTGCGGAGTAGTCCGCTCAAAGGGGATAGTGGATAGTTGGTAGTGGGGAGCCTGAAGCGGCAAACCCCCATGCGCATGAAGCTAAGCGGTTTGCCGCTTTGCAAACCCCCGAAAAATGCTTTTTGTTGTCTTTTTTTGCGGCTACGCCGCAAAAAAAGACAACAAAAGGGGGCCTGGGGCTGCGCCCATATGCGTCAACGTAACGGGTATTCCAACGCGCTTTCCAGGCAGGGGTTTGGCGGTGCCAAACCCCTACCTGATAACCAATCCCCCCTTTCCCAACAGAGTCCTTGTGGACTCTGTTGGGAAAGCCCATCTCCTGTCCGGACCTTTGCGGCTTTGCGCCTTTGCGCGAGGCCCTGCCCGGATGTTACCAACAGAGTCCATTAAGGATTCTCCTCATTTTTTCCTACGAATTTTCCTC
>CAYFVX010000831.1:0-2668 GCA_964346425.1 uncultured Chloroflexaceae bacterium
GCCCCCCTTCATCAACCACCAGCCAGTGGCGTTGCTCGACCCAGACATACACCCCATCTTTGCGCAACAAACGTAACACCAGCGGACGAGTATACTCCTGGGGAGACTGCGCAAAGGTTTCAAGCAAATGCTTATCCGCCGGATGAGTTATCTTGAGCGATAACAGGGGATCAGCATAATACTCGTCCGGTGTATAGCCCAGAACAGTCTTCACCGAAGGGCTAATGTAATCATGCCCGGCGACCGGCATCAACCGATAGCGGAAAATAATATCGCGGGCATTTTCTGCCAGCAAGCGAAACCGCTCTTCACTCTGGCGCAAACTTTCTTCCATCTGCTTACGCTCGGTAATATCCCGCGACACCGCAATAATTTCAAGCGGTTCACCAGTATCCGCATCGCGAATAACCTGCCCGGTCGTCTCAAACCAGATAGAGCGTCCATCCTTGCGCTGTATGCGATAGACACCGGTGGTTGTAGAAGGCATGCTCCGCGTCGTATGATGGACAGTTCGTACCTTTTTCACATCCTCCGGATGAAAAAAAGCATAGCTACTCTGCCCCACCAGCTCTTCCGGGGTATAGCCCAGCAACGTCTCGCAGGCGGGCGAGGCATACAGATACGTCCCCTCTTCATCCAGCGCATGGCGCGAAATCATATCCGTCGCATTGTCAGCCAGCAAGCGATACAACGCTTCACGCTCACGCAGAGCTTCCTCCGCCTTGCGTCGCTCCGTCACATCTATACCGATAGCCCAGAGCGACCAGCCAGGAATACGAATATGTTGCGGCACACTCACCCACGCAATCGTCTTGATACTGCCATCCTTGCACATAATATCCCGCTCAGCCTCGCGTCGGGTTGTACCAATAGCAGCCAGCGCGTGCAAGACCTCTTCCCGATAAGCCGGGTCGGGATAGAGCAACTCCATTGCTCGCTGGTTGTTGACAATCTCTTCCGCCGTATAGCCCGTGACGCGCACACAGGTATCATTCCACAACACAATATTGCCCGCTTCATCGAACGCGTCTACCAGCACAGGCATCGTTTGCACCAGCATACGGAGCCGTTCTTCACTCTGGCGCAACTCTTCAGTGCGTTGATCAACCAGATGTTCAAGTTTCTCGCGATAGACAGTCAATTCCTGCTCAGCCCGGGCATGCTCCGCACGCGTGCGCAACGCAAGCAACCCATACGCAAGATCGCCCGCCATCTCCTGCATAAGCGCAACTTCTTGCACATCAAAATCATCGGCATGCACCGACTCAATATGCAGGAAGCCAAAGACACATTCCTGCTCATACAATGGCAGAAAGATAGCACTGGCAGCAGCACTTTCTGGAGACGGGAGGTTCCTCGTAACACAGACAGCATCCTGAATCGCTGGTGGAGCATGTCCATCATCTTGCATACCATGCAAGTACACAGACTGCTGGGCAATATCTGCATCACGATAGCGTACCACCAGACAAGAAGACTTACCATCCACAAACGTGCTGCTATTGACCCACTCATGCATCCCAGACTCCGATTGACGATCTGCCCAATAGCGCAAAGTAGGCGAATCCCGCTCATCCCCCGCCTTTGTAACCACCCTGACCTGCTGCCCATTTCCCTCTTCACCCTGCACCAACCCGACCCAGGCCAGATGATAATCACCCGCCTGCACAATCGCCTGGCAAACACTCTCCAACAACTGCGCTTCATCCCGCGCATGCACCACCGCCTGATTGCACTCACTCAATGTGCGATAGGCACGAGTTGCTCGCTGCAAAGACGCCTCAACCTTTTTCTGCTCGGTAATATCCTGTACCGCCCCATAAATCCGCACCAGCCTGCCCAGGCTGACATCCCAGACCGGGCGACCATGGTCACGCACCCAGCGCACTTCTCCGGTGTTCGTAATCAGACGATATTCACTGATAGCAGGTTGTTGCGCGTTGAGCTGTTCCAGTCGCTGCCTCATTACTAGCAAGTCATCCGGGTGCAACAACCTATGCCAGTCATTGATATCTAATTCGTCAACATCATAGCCCGTGATTTTCTTGAACGTCTCGCCTCCCCACTCATGCACCATGCGCCCATCCTGCTCAATACGCAAGGAATAGACCGCATCCGAAATAAGCTCGGTAATTTCGCGATACCGCTGCTCACGCTCATGCAGTGCATCCTGCTCACGCAACGCTTGCACGCGTTGCCGTTGCCCGGCTGCCGCTTCGCGCTGTTGGTCACGCTGCTGATCTGCCCAGGTAAGAGCCTCCGCCAGCGCGGGGAGCAACCGTGCATGAAGCTGGCTCCAGAGCAGATAGTCCTGCACACCGGCTTTCATCATCGCCACCACATGCTGCACATCAGCATTATCCGAGAGCAGCAACACTGGCAAATCAACCTGGTACTGCCGCACCAATTGCAGCAACATGCGCACATCCAGCCCATCCACAGTATCGCTGACAAAAAGCACATCCCATCGTTTTTTGCCGAGCTGCATTTCCAGCGCGTCAGGTGTCGCCACCCGCTCCCAGCGTGGCACATACGCCCCCCCCCCTTCCAGTTCGCTGAGAACAGGCTGCACAACCTCATCTGTAGCCGCAAGCAACAGGATATCTCCATGCCTGTTCATACCCTATGCTCCTCTTGCTCCGCCAGCCTCTCGCGCAACATCGCCACC
>CAYFVX010000832.1:0-2661 GCA_964346425.1 uncultured Chloroflexaceae bacterium
GCGTTCGGCGTGGCGGTCGGCGTGGCGTTCGGCGTGGCGGTCGGCGGGGCGTTTCTTGTTAGCTTTTTGCGCTTGCCCATGTATCTCTGGGAGTTGCCGGTGAGCCTGTGGCTGAGCGGGCGGGCTTTGCGCCAGCCCGAGCAAGCCGCAACCCTCTGGCCGCGGCAACCTTTACACTACGATGAGGTTATCCAGCTCCCATTGGTCGGGTTGCCAGAACATATAGCCGCCATTGCCAGAAGCGGCAACGGGGATGCCTGCTTGAACGCTCTGACAAATGCTGGCGAATCGCTCCGTCAGCAATGGGCCGTGCCGGCAGCCGTCACCCTCATCCTCTATGATGAGCTGCGTCGCTGTACTACGCCCGCCTTGATAGCCCGTTTTCACGCAGTCATAGAATGGCTACCGGAAAATCTGCTCGCGGAAGATGAACAACCGTTGTTCAAGGAACTTTGCACTATCAGCAGTGATACAGCGGAAGCACTGACATCCCAGACCCGCATTGCCCGTGAGCAGCAACTCCGCAGGCAGATAACCCGCCTGCGTGAACAACGAGCAATTATGGCAAACAGTGCAAACAAGCGGGTGCGGGGCTATGCTGAAACATTGCAAATCTGGCAACAGGTGCTGGAGCAGGAGGTGGCAAAGGTTGCACAGGAGCGTGAGCAGATAGGCGAACTTCCCATCCCCTACCGGGCCGGGACGCCGCTGCAAACCGGGAACACAGCCTTTCATGGTCGTGACGACCTCTTCGGCGACCTGGAAAACATGCTCGTCAACTCGCCGGATAAAATAACACCGCTCCTGCTGGGGCAGCCACGCACCGGCAAAACGTCCGTTTTAAAACAACTGCCGGTGAAACTGGGGTCGCAGGTATTGCCGGTGTATCTCGATATGGAGAGGGAGGCGACCGCAGAAAACGCGCAAGGACTGGTCAGCGATCTGGTCGAAAAGATACGTGTTGCTGCCCAACACCATGCGCAACCGCTCAGCCTGCCACCACTTGAAGCAGAAATGATTGGCAGTGATCCCTACCGTGTGTTTGAAAACTGGATTGCAGAGGTGGAGCAGGCATTGGGAGCGCACCGCTGGTTGCTGCTGACGCTGGATGAATTTGACCGTATAGACGTTGCGGTGAAGAATGGAACGATGGATGAGCGCATCTTCTTTCTGCTCCGCAGCCTTATCCAGCACCATCCCCGCGTGACGCTGGCCCTGTGTGGCACTTTCACGCTAGATGAATGCGACCAGCGTTGGTATGAGGCACTCAAGAGTACGCGCATGTTGCCCGTAACCTACCTGCATCGTGAAGATGCCCGACGCTTCTTTACCCACCCCTCCGCCGATTTTCCAGCAGGGGTGTATGCTGCAGACGCGGTCGAACGCGTGTTGTATCTGACCAATGGACACCCGCTTTTCTTGCATATGATCGGGTTCAGTGTGCTAGACGCGTATAATGAAAGCCGTAAGGAATTGCCGCCCGGCACACCGGCCGGGTTGCCGTTGGCGGCCAGTGCCATTGATGCCGCTCTTCCCGACGTTTTCAAAGTTGGGGATGCCACACTCAAGAGCCTCTGGCTCTGGTTTCTGCGTATCAGCCCTGCACCCGATAGTGCGGCCGCCTTGCTGCAAGCAGTAGCACGTGGGCAATCCATCGCGACGATCGGTGACCCGGCGCAGCGTGCCGAATTGCTCGACCTCTATTGTGAGCGAGATGTCCTCATGCACCAGGCTGATGGCAGCTATGCCTACCAGGTTCCTTTAATTGCCCGCTGGATTGCAGAACAGCGGCGGCTGCCACGGCTTGCGGAGTGATACCATTTTTGCAGTACAGACGAAAACAGGTTGCTCTTCGCGAACGATTCAATGTGCCCGTATACGTTCTCTTGCCCGTTCAGAAATCTTCATGCCGCATTGATTGGTTCATGTATTCCCCGTTTGACCGCTTCCTGCAATGCCCATGCTTTGCGAAGAAGACCGCTTTGATAGTGTTGCATGAGATAAGACAGTTCTTGTTGTTCCGTATCCGAGAGTTTTCCAGCCTGTTGACGGTGCAGAAGGCTGGAAAGTTGCTGGGATCTGGATGATTCCATCTGGGTATGCACCAGAGCCAGTATTTCCTCATCTGTCAGATTGGTGATTGCTTGCATCTCGTCTTCTACCGTAATTGCTGGAAATGAGAGTTCAAGCGAAGTTGTCAGTATATCAGCAATGCTCTTGCCAGTGATTGTTGCCAGTCGTTCGACATGGGTATAAATGGTATCAGGTAGCGTAATAGTAACCTGGGTTGTCATAGTTTTTTCCCCTTTCACCAGCATCTCGTACCCAAAAAATGAGCTGCATGCATTATCAATTGCACAGCGTTCATCGCCGTCTATTCATCATACCACATGCTTCTCTCTGGTCCTCAGGCTCTGCATCTCTACGAGACGGAGTAACTGTTCAGAAGCCAGGGAAAGTAATGCTGGGAGCGCGGGCAGCTTGCCCGCATCATGCAGGCGAGCCGCCTGCGCTCCCAGCTTTTTCCCGCGAATGTGAACAGTTATCATACCAGATACGTTTGAATAGTGAGAGAAATCGCCAGGACGCCAGGAACGCCAGGATTCGGCAGAGAGAAGGGGAAACCCTGTTCTCTCTGTGCCTCCGTGTCTCCGTGGTGAA
>CAYFVX010000833.1:0-2653 GCA_964346425.1 uncultured Chloroflexaceae bacterium
CCCCACCAGAATGGGCTGGCACGCTCTTGCGTGCATTTTTTGCCGTGCGCAAGCAAAGCCCACCGCAGGTGACACCTATTACATCGGCTAAGGTCCTTCTTTGAGCATCTCCCGCCTGGGTTTCTCTGGCTCGCGCAAAACCAGCGGCAACGTCACTGTAAACGTTGATCCACTGCCCGGTCTGCTCTCCATTGTGACATCCCCGCCCATAAGCTGACAAATACGCCGCGTTATCACCAAACCAAGACCGGTGCCGCCATACTTGCGCGTGGTGGAAGAATCTGCCTGCGTGAACGGATGAAATAAGCGTTGCGCCTGCTCTTCAGAGATACCAATACCCGTATCACTGACCCGAAAGATGATGGTCTCGGTTGCAGCAGCGGGGACGGGGTACTGGATTGGTTGGTGAGCGTGTTTGTCAGCATGATCATTGCAGGACGGGTGTTGCGCAACGCGTTCAATCGTCAGTGACACCGTACCCTGCTCGGTAAATTTGCACGCATTGGAGAGGAGATTGAGTAATACCTGCCGCACACGGGTGGGGTCGGTATACATCTGCCCAATATCGTCAGCGCAAGAGATAACCAGGCTGTTCTCGTTTTTCTGCACCAGCGGCGGAATGGTCGCATGGATCTCGGCGATCAGAGTACAGACACTGAACCATTCAGGCTGGAGATTCATCTTGCCTGCCTCTATTTTCGACAGGTCAAGGACATCATTGATCAGCGAGAGCAAATGCTTGCTGGATGACTGGATTTTTTGTAAATCTGGGATGAAATCATCCTGCTCCATATCATCCGCATCCTCTTGCAACATTTCACTGTAGCCGATAATTGCATTGAGCGGAGTGCGTAGCTCATGCGACATATTGGCAAGAAAGGCACTCTTGGCACGACTGGCCTCTTCTGCGGCCTCCATCGCATGAATAAGTTGCAGCTCGGTACGATTGCGCTCAGCTATTTCTTGCTGCAGGTGCGTATTGGCCTGCGTCAGTTCCTCTGTGCGTACTTTGACCTGGTCTTCAAGATGGTCCTGATAGGTGCGGAGTTCCTCCTGCGCCAGTTTCAGTTCCACCACTTTATATTCCATCCGTTGGTAGAGGACACGCAGTTCATGCGTCATCTGGTTGAATGCTTTTGCCAGCATACCAACTTCGTCTTCTGTTATCACCGGTGCCATATGGTCAAGATGACCACTAGCCACCTGCACGGCTGCCTCGTTGATTGCCAGAATAGGACGGGCAATCTGGCGAGCCAGGAAATACACCCCCACCGCCAGCAGAAAAGCCATCGCCGAGCCAATAATGAAGATACTCCAGGCCAGATGACGCGCCGGCGCAAAAGCCTCCTGCTGATTGACCTCAACCAGCAGAGCCAGTTGGCGGCTATCTATCCAGCGATAGACACCAATGACCGCCTCGCCTGCATAGTTGCGATAGCTACCTTCCCCATCTTTGCCGGAAAGTGCCGTATCAATGCCAACCGAATGCACACTTTCCGTTTGTTGTTGCCCGCCACGGCCAAAACGTTTGCCAGAAACAAACACGTTGAGCGCATCTACCAGATACACTTCGCCGCTGGTTTCCAGGTCGGTTCCCTGCGAGATAATCCGGTCCATACGTTCCAGGTCAAGATGCGCGACCAGTACCCCCAATCGTTTGCCCGTATCATCACGTATAGGGGTTGCAATCGTCATGCGGGGTTTGAGCAGTTGACCCGTGGTGTCGGTGGCCGGATAGATATTCTGCACAAAGGTACGCGAACGTCCTTGCGTAAAGAAGAGGTCGAGCACATGATACTCGCCTTCACGCTCCTGCTTGCTCGACACAATAACCTCGCCACCCACATCGCTCAAAATGAAAAGCTCTTCCAGGTCATCGCTGTTTTGCAACACGAGCTTGAAGAGGGTGCGCAGATTCTCCTGCACGGACTGATAGGTATAATCATCTGATGCAAATTGTTCGAGCAAATTCGTCTGCGAACGAATTTCTGGTAACGCTGCGAGCAATATGACCTGACGACGATTGTCACCAACCCACTGGTTTAGCTCATGTTCTTTGAGCGTTGCAAAGACATTTAGCCGCTCATAGATAGCATTTTTGAGCGCACCAGAAGCACGGATATAGGCAATAGTCCCGGTCAGACCAACGGTCAGCAACGAAAGCACAAGAAAGTAACTGACCAGACGTGCCATCAAACTCTTTTTCCAGAATGTGCGCATAGCAACTTTCTCGCAACTGTTTGAGGCTACAAATCTACCTGCTTATAGAAGATATCCTTCCCTTCCTTGATCTGCACCAGCACAACACTACGCTGCGGATCGCCAGAATTGGCATAGACAATATGCCCCGTTACCCCAACATAATCCATCGTTGCCAACCCATCACGAATAGCCTGCGGTGTTGCCTGATTCTGGTTTTCAATCGCCAGCAAAATCATGTGAAGCGCATCATAGGCCAGTGCCGTATCATCTCCACTGAGCGGTTGCTGGTATGCCTGCTCATATGCCGCAATGAATTCTTGCGCCTGCTCATTCGCAATGCCAGGATGCCAGTGTGAGGTATAGAATGCCCCTTCCAGCAAGGCGAGGTCGGCTGGCGGTAGAGACCCCCAGGCATCACTCCCCAGCAACGGGATTGTGAGATTGTGCTCAC
>CAYFVX010000834.1:0-2641 GCA_964346425.1 uncultured Chloroflexaceae bacterium
GTTCTGCCGAATACATCGTTTCGTCCATTTGCGCAAATGGACAAAGTCCAGGCAACCCCCAATCCCCCGCTTTTCAAAGCGGTAAACCGCTTGGCTTCATGCGCATGGGTTTGCGGCCGGCAAACCCCTACACGTTATCGCTGTAAACGGTTTAATAGTTCATACATGACGTTGTTGGTGGCGGCTACTTTTTCGTTCTGGGCAAGTATTTCGGCGGCTGATTGGATGTAGGGGGCGGGGTGAAGTTCATCTGCGCCATGGGCCACGATTGCCTGGATGCCTTCACGGGTCATTTCGAGGTGAAATTGCAATCCGATAACCCGCTCCTGATAGCTAAATGCCTGGTTGGGGCAGGCTATGCTGCTCGCCAGATGTATCGCGCCGGGTGGCATGTCAAATGTATCGCCATGCCAGTGAAAGACTTCTAGCGTTGCAGGGACGAAGTTAAAGCGGGGGGACTGGTGTGCGACCGCGTGGAAGGTGATGGGAAACCAGCCGATTTCTTTCTGCGGGTTGGCGTATACGCTGGCTCCCAGTGCTTCGGCGATTAGTTGTGCTCCCAAACAGATGCCCAGCACGATTTTGCCCTGGGTTATCGCCTGGGAAATACACTCTTTTTCGTCCGCCAGCCAGGGATGTTGTTGTTCATCCCCGGTGCTCATTGGTCCACCCATGACGATGAGCCAGTCGAACTGGTCTGTTGATGGGAGGGGTTCTTGCCGGTAGATGTGCGTTCCTGTGACGGTGTGTTGTTGTTTGTTGCACCATTCGGCAATGCAGCCGATGGTTTCAAATGGTACGTGTTGGATGTAGTGGATTTTCATTTTTGTTTTCTCCGAATCATTCTGCGGTCTTTTCTCCTCGTTCAAGTACCCCCTGCAACCTCAGGACTTCTTCCACGGGTAGCAGTTGCATTGCGCCGGTGGGACACTGGCTGATGCACGCCATGTCTTCATATCCCTGACAGAGATTACATTTATCCGCCCGATGGGTATATAAAATTGGCTTCTCAGCCGTCGTGGGGAGGAAGTTGTTCAATACTTTGCGCGTTTTTTCGCCAAGTTTGTGCAGTTTTGGTCGCTTCTCTACCTGGGGAGTGCGGGGTATCTGACGCACGACTCCATAGGGGCAGGCAGGAATGCAATCACCGCATCCTGTGCAGGCGTCGGTGATGACGAGTACGTGGCGGTCATTCCATTCGATGGCGTTTTCGGGACAGGCTTCGACACACTCTGCGCCAAAGCGACATTGGCGGCAGGCGTCTGGTATATCTTGATTGTCAATCATGACGCCGTTGAGACGCAGGCGTTTTTGGCCGTGGCGGGAGGCACAGGCGGTTTCACAGAGGGTGCAATCCACTGGACACAACGCCGGTGTACGCACCAGCAGGTGTGTTCCACGAATCAAGCCATACTTTAATGCCAGTTTGAGCCGGTGCATGTATTCTTTGTTGTGGAGACGTGGACCATCTTCGGCCTGGCGTTGCTGGATGATGTGGCGGAGTTTCTGGCTGACTTCTGGATAACGTTCAAATAATTCCTGGGAGCTGCTGGCTGGCAGGGCGAGAATGTTGGTGGGGGTTAAGGTGCGGACGCTGGCGGTGTGGGGTTGGTCGCAGAGGAGGGCGATTTCGCCAAAGAAGTCACCTTCGCCAAGGATAGCAATTGCGGTGTCATCTTGTTCCACCACCACCTGGCCTGAGTCGATGATGTAGAGTGCTTTGCCGGCTTTGCCCTGCTGGGTGATGTAGTGGTCGCGGGCGTAGGAGATTGGTTGCAATTGGGCGGCGAGGGAGAGGCGGTCCATGTCGGAGATTTCGTTGAAGACGGGGACACTGGCGAGTTTGCTTTCCACCAGTCGGCGGAGATACATGCGATGCAAGATTTCACCCAGTCCTGGCCGGTGATAGAGCAGGGAGCGCATGTCTACGAGGGGCAGTTGCAGCGTATAGCAGGCTGATTCTGCACGTGCGGAGGTGCGTGGGACAAAGCCACTGAAGAGGGAACCTTCGCCAAAACAGTCCCCGCGCCCCAGTGCTTCGAGCAGGACTTGATTGCCTTCACGGTTGTGCAGGACCAGTGCGACACTGCCTTGCAAGAGGATAAAAAAGAATTCGCTTGCTTTGCGTTCGCTGATGATGACTTCGCCGGGCAGGAAGGCGCGGAAGTTGCACATATCTACCAGTTGCTTGAGTTCTTCTTCGGCTACCTGGTGGAGACAGTCGAGGGTTTGCAGGTTTGTGGCCTGGGCAGCACGTTGTTGCGCCAGTCGCCGTTCCTGCTCACGCGTGCGTTGGGTGATGATGTCGAGATGTGATTCGTGTTGTCCCATGTGATGGTTTTTTCCAGACTATTCTGCTCAAGATGGACGGTAGACGTCCGGACAAGGCCACACGCAAAGGCGCAAAGACGCAAAGGTTCGGACGGGGTCTGGCGGTGTCAAACCCATGCGCATGAAGCTAAGCGGTTTACCGCTTTACAAAGAGGGAGATTGGGGGTTGCAAACCTCCGAAAAATGCTTTTGTTTTGTGTTTTTTGCGGCGAAGCCGCAAAAAACACAAAACAAAAAGGGACCTGGGGCTGCGCCCCCTCAATGGGTGTCACCTGTGGGTGCGTGAGGGAACCAGGTTCCCTCACACTCC
>CAYFVX010000835.1:0-2638 GCA_964346425.1 uncultured Chloroflexaceae bacterium
GTGAGCGTGCAGCCGGTTTCATAGCCCGCCAGAAGTCGCTGGATACCAGCGAGGTGGATGAGATGAATCGAGAAATTGAGCAACTGCAAAACAAGCTGGCGGAAAATGACCAGACCGAGCAACAGCTCATCAAAAACATTGCAGCCTGGGAAGCCACATTGCAATGGCAAGAGAACAATGTCAAAGAAATGCAGCGGCGGGGGAAAGAACGCGAAGAACAGGCGAATGAAACCCGTGCTCGCTATCCGCAAGCCGTCTCGGATGCAATGGAAATGTTGAGCGACTATCTCCCAGACCCAAATCAGTACAAAGGCGACGATCATGCCGAAGTGTTGCGGCAACTGGAACGCACGGCCCGTGGATTTGAGACCCGTATAGCCCAGGAGACGCAGCAGTTTATCGGCATCGCAACGACTTACAACACGCGTTACCACTTTGTGGCTCGCACAGATGCGCCCGATGATGAACGCTACGCGCAGGAACAACAAAGACTTATTGAAACGGAACTCCCGCGGTATCAAGAGCAAATAGAGACGGCCCGAAAAGCAGCTATGGAAGGGTTGCGTGATTATATCCTTGACCCGATGCGGGAGCGATTCTTGACCATCAAGCAACAATTGGAACGGTTCAATGAAGCATTAGCACGGCTTGAGTTGTATGGGGAACGCTATCGTTTTTCCTATCAGCAAGACGACGAGCTTTTCTCCATCTACCAGCTTATCAGCCAGTCCTATGCTCTGAACGCAACTCCTGTGCTGGAAAGTCCACTCTACCAGGAGCACAAAACGCTGTTTGACCAGTTCTACAGTTTCCTTATCCGTACCCCACAATCTGAAGAACAAGCCCAGGAGCGAGCACGCCTGCTCGATTATCGCTCCTACTTCAGTTATAGCGTCGAAAAGATGCGTGCGGAAGGGCATGTTCCACGCCCTGGTACCACGAACGACCAGATACCAGGAACCGAGAACACCATCGCTTTCTACCTCGTTATTGCCGCTGCCTTTGCCCAACTGTACCGTTTGAATGAACGGTATGGACAACCAACGTTGCGGCTCGTCATTTTTCATGAAGCCTTTAACGGCTTGAATCCGGGCAGTATTGCTGCCATTCGAGGCATTTTTGAACGCCTGGGGTTACAGCTTATAACTCCGCCAGATCCCATTTTGTCTTCGCAGCAAGTTCAGGAGGACACACATACTCACCATCCTGGGTGAGGTCTCCGCCCTGTGCTTTGACTGCAGCAATGGCTTCAGGCTCGATTTCTGCTTCGTTCACCGCACTTTGCCAGACAAACGAACCATCACTTTCTTCAATATGCCGTGAGACAAATGCCCGTCCATGGCGCACTGCAATGAAGACTTCCTTGTGGGCTGACATGGTTCTACTCCCTTGTCGGTTGTTGCAAATACCGAATACCGGTTTATTGATGACTGTTACCTTCCCTATGGATGCGCATGATACCAGATTCATGCAAAGGGTGCGAACAGGTACGCAGGTACGCAGCAGGATTTTGTTCTCTGTGATATACTCCTGTATGATGGCAACAAAATCCAGGCAGATAACCCATTGACCAGATGGATTTAGAAGAAAACACCCTCCAAAATCAGCCAGACCTCGATGAAGATGATGAGGCATATCCATCATCCGCGGAAGCTTCCGGGGTGCAACAGATAAACACGCACTGTGTTTCGTGTGGCATTGCGATGAAAGAAGATTACGGGGATGGACTGTGCCAGACATGTTTTGTGGCGCAAGGAATGGAGACGGTCGTTGAGTTACTAAGCAGCCAGGAGCAGCAATCTCTGTTTGAGAGCCTGATTTTTTTGAGCCATCAGGCACACCAGCGGGAACAAACTGATGCCGCATTTCACTCGCTTTCGGCTGCCTACCACGCAGCCTATGAACCATCCCAACTGGAAGCAATTATCCGCGAGGCACAGGAGCGTGCAGACTCCTGGGAACCCGTGCTGGATGAGTGCGGCGAAGTGCGGGCTGCCGACTACATCCAGATAGTGCAAGAAGCCGAAGAACTCAAGCGTGATATGCTGGCAATGCTGGGATCAAGCTGATACTCCCGCTCAACTCTCATAGAAGACGATAGACCGTTAGACCGTAGACGATGGACTATAGACCGTAGACGATGGCCCTCAACAGGTGTCATACCAGGTTCGGATGAATAGTTTCTTTTCACCACGGAGACACGGAGGCACAGAGAGAACAGGGTTTCCCCTTCTCTCTGCCCGAATCTTGGCGTTCTTGGCGTCCTGGAGGTTTCTCTCACTCTTCAAACGTATCTGGTATCACCTGTGGTGAGCATTGCTTGCACAAGCGAATAAACGCACGCGTCTGCGTGCCAGTGCTCTCTGGTGGGTTTCGAGGGAACAGTGTTCCCTCATGCTCCTTGTGGGTGAAACCCATTGAGGACGATGGCCCTCAATGGGTTTCACCTGCGGTGGGCTTTGCTTTCGCAAGGCGAAAAACGCACGCAGAAGCGTGCCAGTCCATTCTGGTGGGGTTTCTCAGTTTTTCGACGAAGTCGAAAAACTGAGAAACCCCACTATAATCAGGTTGCGAGGGAACTGCGTTCCCTCGCGCTCCCTGCGGGGTGACACCTGTTGAGGGACGATGGCCCCTGGAC
>CAYFVX010000836.1:0-2619 GCA_964346425.1 uncultured Chloroflexaceae bacterium
TGTGCAAACCATGATACAATGACCTCACTGCGTTCACGATTGATGATTGATCATAAGGATGATGAACCATGCCGGTAAAAGCCTTTCTTGCCGATGTCGAACAGAAGCTCAAAGCTGGTAATGCCACCGAGCATACCTATCGCTCCGCGCTGGAAACCCTTTTCAATGCCGTTATCCCCAACTCTCGTGCTACCAATGAGCCACAACAGGCAGCATATGGCGCACCTGATTTTGTCATCCAGCAAGGCAACACGCCCATCGGTCATGTTGAGGCGAAAAACGTTGGTGTTGACCTGGGCAAGATTATTGCTGATAGCGAACGAGACTCCCCGCGAACTCCCAATGGCAAGCAACTGAAACGCTATCGGGCCGCATTGCCCAATCTGCTCTACACGGATGGGTTGGTCTGGCACTGGTTTGTTGAGGGGGAACAACGCAAGGATGGGTCTATCACTATTGCGGCCTGGAATGCGAACACAAAAAAGCTGCAACGCAAACCGGAGGCTGAAACTGCGCTTACTACCCTGCTGAACCAGTTTGCTGCTCACCAGGGCGCAATGATTGGTACGCCGCACGACCTGGCGCAGCGGCTTGCCCAGGTTGCTCGCTGGTTGGATGAAGTTATTGGCAACATCCTGAATGCAGAGGGAGCACAAGGCTCATTGCACCAGCAGTTGGAGGCGTTTCGGCAAACGTTGCTCCCCAACATCACCATTGCCGAATTTGCCGATATGTACGCCCAGACGATTGTGTATGGCTTGTTTGCTGCACGAGTTTCGGGAAGCACGCGATCTTCGTTCACCCGCTATGATGCTGCTCATTCAATCCCCAAAACCAACCCGTTCCTGCGCAAGATGTTTCAGCAGATAGCAGCCTTCGACCTGGATGAACGCATTGCCTGGCTGGTTGATGGGTGCGCCTATCTGTTGAAACGTACCGATATGTCGGAAGTGTTGCGCAACTTTGGTAAGGCAACCCGCCAGGAAGACCCCGTGGTGCATTTCTATGAGACCTTCCTGGCTGCTTACGACCCCAAAACCCGTGAAATGCGCGGCGTCTACTACACGCCGGAACCGGTGGTGAGCTATATTGTGCGTTCGGTAGACCATCTCTTGCGAAACCGCTTTGGTAAGTCTATGGGACTGGCTGATGGCAACACGATGATCCTGGACCCCGCGACCGGTACCGCAACCTTCCTGCACGCGGTCGTGCAGCATATTCACGCGACGCTGCACGATATGGGCATGGCCGATGCCTGGAACCAGTATGTGCCAGACGAGTTACTGCCCAGGCTGTTTGGCTTTGAGTTGCTGATGGCTCCCTATACCATCGCCCATTTGAAACTGAGCATGCTCTTGCAGCAGTTGGGGTACACGTTTGGCAGTGATGAACGGCTCGGCATCTACCTGACCAATGCGCTCGCTGATGCCCCCACCGGCCAGCAAGCCATGCCCTTTGCACAGTTCATTGCAGAGGAAGGGCAGGCAGCCGATGCGGTGAAACATGAGAAGCCGGTGATGGTGGTGTTGGGCAATCCGCCGTATTCGTATGAGTCTGCCAACACCGGGGAATGGATAGGCAACCTGGTGCGCGACTACTATTCGGTAGATGGCAGGCCACTTGGCGAGCGCAATCCCAAAGGGTTGCAGGATGACTATGTCAAGTTCATTCGTTTTGGGCAATGGCGCATCAATCAGACCGGTGAAGGCATCCTGGCCTTCATCAGTAACAATGGGTATCTGGATAACCCGACCTTTCGTGGCATGCGCGAAAGCTTACTCCACGAATTTGACACCATGTACATCCTGAACTTGCATGGCAATAGTCGCAAGAAGGAACATGCACCGGGTGGATCACCGGATGACAATGTGTTTGATATTCAGCAGGGCGTAGCGATTGCTCTTTTCATCAAACAAGGCTCATCAAATGAACATGCCGAGGTGTACTATGCGGATGTGTGGGGCCGGCGGGAGGAAAAGTATGCAACATTGATGGCCCAGGATGTCAACACTACAGACTGGCAAATCTTGCAACCAGAGTCTCCCTGGTATCTCTTCATCCCATATGATACGGGTATCCTGCCCGAATACGAAGCCGGCTGGAAGATACCCGATGTGTTTGTCGTCAATTCATTGGGCGTGGCAACCGCACGGGATGCGTTCACCATCCACTGGAGCCAGCGCGAGGTGGCGCAGACTATCAAAACGTTCGCCGCACTGTCAACGGCGGAAAGCCGCACCCGCTACAACCTGGGAGATGATACACAAGATTGGAAGGTGGCCTATGCGCAGGAAGATGTGCGCAAAAACCAGGCAAATCCCGCTGCTATCACACCCATTGCCTATCGCCCCTTTGATACCCGCGCGACTTTCTATAGCGGACAATCTCGCGGATTTCTTTGCAGACCCCGCCCGGAGGTGATGAACCATCTTGTCCACCATGACAATATCGCCCTCTGTTGCATGCGGCGCAGCCGCGACAATACCATTTCCAATTTCTATGTCTCGGCTACCCTCACCGATAAGTCACTCCTTTCAGCCCTGGACAACGCCACGATTGCACCGCTCTATCTCTATCCCAATGGGAACGACCATCCAACCCTCTTCGATTACGAAAATG
>CAYFVX010000837.1:0-2616 GCA_964346425.1 uncultured Chloroflexaceae bacterium
GTGGCTGTGTCTTCTTCCTCCGGCACGTTTGTATGGGTGGGGGTGGGGGTGGGGGTGGAGGTGGGTTGTTGCGTCTCTGCTGTTTCCTCCTCGTCTGCAGGTTCGCCCGTTTCTGTTGGGGTTGCAGTCGCTGTTTCTTGCGGCGAGGTGGCTGATGCTGGTGGTTCGTCGGTCAGAGTAGCCGTCGGGAAGTCTGGTTCTGTGGTGGGCGTTATCGCCTGCCCGTTGGGAACAGGTGGGGGTATATCCTGCTCATCGTCCGCTTCCACCTGGTCGCTGGATTGGTCGGGGACTGCTGCGCCTGACTGTGGCAAATCCTGCCCACCCAGCCTGGAGGTTTCGCTAATCATAGGATAGAGAGTGACCCCGCCATTGGGCCGGTTTGCGATGGTCAGCGGGACTTCAACCAGAAGCTGGTCACTGGCAGAAATTGCCGGGACGAGGATGTTTCCGCCACCAACGATTTCTTCCTGTTCGTTGTAGGCGATAGCCGAAACCTGTACGTTGGTTATTTCCTGGGGGTAGGGGTTGTTGACCATGCCAATAGCGGTGGTGAGCGAGCTATCGAGAAAGCCAACACTATCGGTGGTGAAGAGGGGTTGCGGTTCACCGGCATCGGCCTGTTTGAACCTGCCCGAGGTGGGTGCTACGTCTATGCGGGTAATTTCGGCCGTCTGTTCAAGTTCAAGTTGCTTTGCCATACCAAGAAACTGGTCGGGGAGTTGCAAGGGTATGGTGACGGTATCACTCTGCACCAGCGTATCCGTCGAGTCGTACAGGTTTATCTGGTACATGGCATCGTGCAATGAGACGAGGTTGCTAGGATTGTGCATAACGAAAGCATAGACGACCGTCGTCCCGATTTGCGCTACCCCTTGCTCAACAATTGCCAGATCTCGTAGGGTTGGCATGGGTGTACTGGTGGGGGTTGGGGTGCTGGTGGGAGTTGGAGTATCAGTCGGGAGCGGTGTGTTGGTTGACAAGGGCGTATCGGTCGGGAGCGGCGTTTCTGTCAGGGATGCCACAACATCGTCCTGCCCATCTTGCTCATCTTCTGGCGAACTTTTTTGGAATGGATTCAGGTTGCAACCAGCCAGCATGCCCGGCATCAGCAGCAAGGCAAGCAGCAAGAGTGTAGCAAGGCGTGACCCACGACGGTGGTAGACAGGGGGGTAATCAGGCGAATATTTCACGTTCCATAACCTTTCGCTATGTACTTATACCAGATTCGAGTGATGACTTCTATTGACGGGTGCGATAGAGTGCATTGCAGACACTCATCACTCATCATTCATCACTCGTCACTGGTATTAGGGACGATCGAAGACCTCCTCATCGTCAACTTGAACTTTTTCTAATTGGTCAATGGCTTTGTCTTTGCCCTCATCTGGGAGAGGGGTGAACCCTTCTTGAAGAACAGTGCGTTGTTGTTCTTCCTCAAATGTCCAATAAATAAAATCGGTAAGAGCCTCGGCAGTTTCTTTCCTGTCATACTCAAAACGTTCGATCACCAGCCAGGTGAACCCGGCCAGAGGATAGGCATACTCATGGGTTTCATTGATAATCTTCGACGGATCACGGTCTGCATAACGGGCATCCTGGGCAGCGAACGAAGTGCTTATCTGCGATGGACGTATCCATTTGTTGGATGTCTGGTTCTGCAAGCGTGATAGTGGCAAGTTTTCCTGGATAGCATAGTAGTAGGCGACGTAGCCAATCGCGCCATCCGTCGAGTTAATAGTTCGCGCAGCTTCAGCATTTCCTTCCACACCAACACGCTGGTCGGCTGGTGGGTCAAACTGTTCGGTAGGATTAAACGTATCCGGGTCAAAAGTATCGAGATAGCTTGTCAACAGGGAAGAAGCCCCGGATCCATCGGTGCGGTAAATCACGGTAATCGGCTCATCCGGCAGGTCGTGCCGGGGGTTTTCTTCAGCAATTGCCTCATCATTCCAGCGGGAGATTTCGCCGCTAAAGATGCCAGCCAGGGTTTTGCCTGAAAATTTGAGCGGGGTATCGCCAATGTCCAGCGAATTGCGATTGTAGGATATCACCAGTGGCGCAACCAGGATGGGGACATAGAGATGATCGTCATCAAGTTCTGAGGATTCAATAACGCTGTCTGTCGCGGCAAAATCGTATCCTGCGTGAACGAAGTCTGCTATTCCTTGCTCGCTACCTACGCCACGATAATCTATATCCACATCTTGCGCAACTTCCTGATAATCCTGGATAAGCTCGTCATAGAGTGGTTCAAGCATGGTGGTGCCGGAACCTTGCAACTCGACGTCGAGATCGCGCGGGGTAAAATCCGCAAGGACGTTGGTACGTGCAGTGCTTGCTGTGGCCTGATGCACACCTGGCGAGAGCGCAATCAGACTACCAGCCATGAGAAGCAACACTACATATGGGAGATATCGCTGCATGCTATTCTTTGCCTTTCACTAGACATGTATGTACCCGTACATTGTAGCAGTTTTGGGAGACTGATCAAATTGACATATATCTGGTGGGTGGGTGCGGCGTCGCCGCACCCACCCCATGCGCATGAAGCTACCGCTTATTTCCCACTGGGGCGCAGCCCCAGGCCCCCTTTTGTTGTCTTTTTTTGCGGCT
>CAYFVX010000838.1:0-2613 GCA_964346425.1 uncultured Chloroflexaceae bacterium
GCGTGCATGTTTTGCCTTGCGCAAGCAAAGCCCACCGCAGGTGACACCTGTTGAGAACCACACCACCCTGAGCTACTTCCGCGGGAGCGGAAAAATATCTGCCACACACGGATGCAACGAGAGGGTTGGTATGCTATAATCAAAATGCATGTTGAGGTAGTGAACTCTCCCGACGGTTGTTTGTGTAAAGAACACAAGAAAGACGGCATGATGGACAATCAGAATCTCGTAAGCGACGACATCCAGCAGATAAATGGTTCCTGGTATGAGCAGAATGGAGAATTTGAGGAGCATGATACTGACTATGCTATCTCAGAATACGATATTATCTCCTCACCCAATGATTTTAACATCAAAACGCTGTTTGACATGATTGATTCCGGCGTGATTGCAATACCGGGCTTCCAGAGAAACTATGTCTGGGACATCAAACGGGCATCCAAACTCATCGAATCGTTGATTATCGGTTTGCCTATTCCACAAATCTTTCTCTATGGAAAAGCTCGGAACAAGTTCCTGGTTATTGATGGACAACAGCGGCTTATGACTATCTATTACTTCATCAAGGAACGATTTCCCAAGAAGGAAAAAAGAACCGAACTACGCCAGATTTTTAATGAGCATGGTGCTATTCCAGCTGATATTGTTGACGACGATAGGTATTTCAGCAATTTTAAGCTCAGCCTACCTGAAAAACTGCCAGGTAAGGAAAATAAATTCAATAAAGCAACCTATTCTACCCTGGGCGAGCATCAGTCCACGTTTAATCTTCGGACTGTGCGCTGTATTATGGTCCAACAAGTTGCCCCGGATGGTGATGCTGCTATCTATGAGATTTTCAATCGCTTGAATACCGGTGGGGTCAACCTTTCGCAGCAAGAAATACGGATGAGTCTGTACCATTCTCCTTTCTATGAGATGCTCTATCGGGCAAATACAAAACCAGAATGGCGCAAACTTCTGGGAGTTTCCGAAGCCGACTTGCATATGAAGGATTTAGAGTTTTTGCTCCGCGGTTTTGCACTCCTGATCAATGGCAATGATTATAAACCTTCGATGGTCAGGTTTTTGAATGGTTTTTCCAAGCAAGCCCAACAGTATTCCAAACAAGAGGTATCCTATCTGGAAACACTCATGGAATCGTTTTTTGCAAGCTGTGCAGACCTGTCACGCGAATCCTTCCAGGGTTATCGTGGACGGTTCAGTTTTATGCTGTTTGAATCTGTTTTTGTGGCGGTGTGTCGTCAACCGTATGCTGACCAAAGGCTGGTCCGTGGGCAAATAGTTCCTGAAACAGTCACGAGATTGAAGAAAGATGCGGACTTTCTGGGCGCAGCCCAGAAGGGCACGGCAAGCAAAGAAAATGTCCGGCTGCGATTGCAGCGAGCGCAGGAGGTTATTCGCGTACAATAAGTCTGAGGTTTTTCATGCCAGATACCATCATAGACAGGATGTACCAGGATAATGCAACATTACAAGAGTATCTTCGAGAACAAGGGGAATATTTGCTTCTCGCTAATATAGAGAACAGTTTCCCAAAAATGTTGTTGCTGGCTATCGCAAGCTACTTTGAAGATGAGCTAAAACAGGAGTTGATAGACTTTTTTCAGCAACAAACCAATGCTCCCCTCTTAAACTTTGTGAAGAATAAGGCGATTGAACGACAATATCATACGTACTTTGCCTGGAAAGAGACCAATGCCAATCAGTTCTTTAGTTTGTTTGGGCGCGACTTCAGGGATTTCATGAAGTCGGAGATACAGGAAGACAAGCAACTTGAAGATGCTATTCGCGCATTTATGGAGATAGGCAGAACTCGCAATGCACTCGTTCACGAGAACTTTGCTACCTTCTCTCTGCAAAAAACGGCAAAGGAAATTTACGAGTTGTACCAGCAAGCCAGGTTCTTTGTTGAGATTTTCCCCCAGCGATTACGTGAATACAGTGACCATTCTCCCGAATGAAGAGAATGGTCAATCCTGTTTCCTCTTCCCTATCCTGCTAACTTCCACCCCCCACCAGCTCGCGCTTCAATATCTTCCCCGTGGCCGTCTTGGGCAACTCATCGCGGAACTCGACCGTGCGCGGTATCTTGTAATCTGCCAGCCGCTCCTTGCAATAGTGGATAAGCTCTTCCTCGGTGGCGGTCTGTTCGTCCTTCAACACAATCACCGCATGCACCTTCTCACCCTGGACTGAATGCGCGATGCCTACCACCGCCGTCTCAGCAACCGCGGGATGTCCATACAGCACCTCCTCCACCTCACGCGGATAGATATTCATACCGGCGCGAATAATCACATCTTTCTTGCGGTCTACAATAAAGATATAGCCATCCTCATCCATTTGTGCCATATCACCGGTGTGGAACCAGCCGTTGCGCATTACCTCCGCGGTGACTTCCGGGCTTTTATAGTAGCCCTTCATCACATTCTGCCCACGGATAACCAGTTCCCCAACCTCGCCCGTCGGTACCATCTTATCATCCTCATCCACCACGCGCACTTCCACCCCCCAAAGGGCCGTTCCGATACTGCCGGGTTTGGGTGGGCGGTGCATGTGATTGAACGTTGCAACGGGGGCTGTTTCAGACAGCCCATAGCCTTCCAGAAT
>CAYFVX010000839.1:0-2609 GCA_964346425.1 uncultured Chloroflexaceae bacterium
GTGTTCATGATGCGTACTCCTGTCCATTTTTGAGGAGATTGTGCCTACCTAGCTAGAGATCCTCTGTGTCTCAGCACTCAGCACTGACATCAGACCGGCTTATTTCCCTTTGTGGAAGTATGAATAACCACGCCGACCTTCTCGTCAATAACCTCGCCCAGAAAAAAGGCATCTTCCGGCAGCGTTGACTGTGCCAGCGACACGTGCTCAGAGGGTATCACTGCAACCATACCAATACCCATGTTGAATACCTGGAACATTTCATCGTTGGTGATGGAGCCAATCCGCTGTAGTAGCCCAAAGATAGGCGGCTCATTCCAGGAACCACGGTGGATAACTGCCCCCGTGCCTTTTGGCAAAATGCGTGGCAGATTTTCTACCAACCCACCACCCGTAATGTGTGCCAACCCACGAATATCCACGCCGGCGTTCCACCAGCGTTGCACGGTATCGAGATAGCAGCGATGCACCGCCAGCAACGCCTCGCCCGGCGTACACCCCAGCTCGTCCAGTGGTGTATCCCAGTCGAAATGTTCCAGCACCTTGCGAGCGAGGGTATATCCATTCGTATGCAGGCCGGTGGACGCCAGCCCGAGCACGACATCGCCCGGCCGTATGCGCGAACCATCGAGCAACGCATCCTGCTCAACAATACCAATGACGGTACCGGCCAGGTCTATTGCGCCCGGCACATAGACGCCCGGCATCTCGGCCGTCTCGCCACCGAGCAACGCACAGCCGGTGTTGCGGCAGGCTGCCGCCACACCATTAACAATTGTTGCTATCTGTTCCGGGTCAAGCTGCGCAGCCGCCACATAATCGAGAAAAAAGAGCGGTCGGGCCCCCTGCACCAGAATGTCATTGACACAATGGTTCACCAGATCATGCCCTATCGTGTGCCAGCGGTTGAGACGGGCAGCAACCTGCGTTTTGGTACCCACTCCATCGGTGGAAGCCACCAGCACCGGCTGGTTCATCTCTTTCAATACCGCCGCGCTGTAGAGACCACCAAATGCGCCCATTCCCTTCAATACTTCGGGGCCATAGGTGGAACGCACGGCTGCCGACATCATTTCGGCGGCAAGTTGTCCAGCCGCAATATTGACGCCCGCACTCTTGTAGGCTTTTTCTTCTGTCATGCCGTCCTCCCAATATCACGTCGGTAATGCATGCCTTCAAAATGTATGCGGGCTATCCCATCATACACCCGTTGCAATGCGGCTGATAGCGTTGGGCCAATAGCACTGACCGCCATAACCCGGCCCCCATTCGTGACCAATTGCCCATCCTGCAATGTTGTACCAGCATGAAACACCAGTACTTCGTCCTGCGCGGTAAACTGCTCAGTTCCCGTAATGGGCAATCCTTTCGGGTAGGAGCCTGGATAGCCGGGCGAAGCCAGCACCACGGTTGCTCCGACGCCTGGATGCACCCGTACATCTACATCATCGAGATAGCCATCTACGCAGGCCAGTAATATGCTCAGCATATCCCCCTCTACGAGCGGGATAATTGCCTCAATCTCCGGATCGCCAAAGCGACAATTAAACTCAAGTACCCGTGGTCCCTGGTCAGTCAATATCAACCCCGCATAGAGCACCCCTTGATAGGGCATGCCCTTTTTTGCCATCCCCTCGACAACAGGCCGCAGCACCGTCTGTTCAACCATTGCCAGCCACGCATCATCTACATCTGCGGGATGGGTATAGGCTCCCATACCGCCGGTGTTTGGTCCCTGGTCGCCATCATACACCGGCTTGTGGTCACGGGCTGGTGGCATACAGACAAGCGATTTCCCATCAGTAAATGCGAGCACGGAGACTTCGTGTCCTTGCAAACGTTCTTCAATCACCACCTGATCGCCCGCGGCTCCAAACTCACGGTCCACCATAATGCGGCGCAGAGCTTCCTGGGCTGCATTGGCATCAGCACACACAATCACACCCTTGCCGGCTGCCAGTCCATCGGCTTTCACCACCAGCGGTGTATTTGCTCGCTCGGCAATAAACTGGTTTGCCTGCTGATAATCGGTAAATGTGGCATAATCAGCCGTCGGGATAGCATGTTCGTGCATAAATGCTTTGGCGAACGTTTTCGAAGACTCTAATTGTGCGGCTGCCTTGTCTGGACCAAAAATGCGCAAGCCGGCGTCTCGAAATGCGTCTACAATACCTTCAGCCAGCGGAACCTCTGGCCCCACAACCGTCAGGTCTATCTGCTGTTCCCGTACAAAGTCAATCAGATTGGCAAAATCATTGACGGCTATCGCAATGTTTGTAGCTGCTGCTCGATGTGGCTTCTCTTGAGTGGCTGTTATTGCAGGCCAGGAAGTACCGGCATTGCCAGGAGCCACATAGACGTGCCGCACCTGTGGTGAACGCGCCAGAGCCCAGGCCAGCGCATGCTCACGACCTCCCGAACCAACCACGAGTACTGTATACATTCGCTACCTCTTCCAATGTTCATCAGAATTCAAGACCTGAACTCTCCCGACACTGTGTCGCATCATCATACCACAGTCCTGGCAGCATGGCACATGGAGAAATGGAGAGTGCATGGCTGTTGCAAAGTCTTATGTTGTTCAACATAAGACTTTGCAACAGCCACAA
>CAYFVX010000840.1:0-2606 GCA_964346425.1 uncultured Chloroflexaceae bacterium
CTCCCACCCCCCCCCCCCCCCCCCCCCCCCCCCCCCCCCCCCTCCCCCCCCCCCGCCCGCCACGCCGTCCGCCGCGCCGCCCGCCCAATCCATCCAGTCAACCGGTGTTCCCAGCAGCCAGTTTGCGCCCAGCACAAGTGGCAGGCTCAACACGATTGCCAGCCCTGGCACCATCAGATACATATTGCGGTAGGCGGCGACGCGTAGCGTGCGGAAGATGTCCAGTTCTTGACCGCTACGGTAGAGGTCACTGTCGGCCTGGTAAAGGTAGCATTTGAATGCAGTGGGGCGGAAGAAGACCCAGTAGGCCAGCAGCAGGTAGTGGCGCGGGTTGAGCGGGTGCAGGCAGGCGGGCAGTTCGCCGCGGTAGCTGGGGAAGTGGGGCATCAGGTTGGCTCCTTTCTCATACGATGTTTGCCTGATGACGTATCAAACGCAGAGACGCAGAGGCGCAGAGATGCAAAGAGACGAAGCGCGCAATCTAGGTTCATCTGGTAAGGTCCGGGCAGGTTTCACCGCAAAGGCGCAAAGAGCGCAAAGCTCCGCGCAGAGGGTGATGATCCCCGACCCCCATCCGTCATTCCGCATTCTGCATGCTGCATGCTGCATTCTCCATTGCCTACACATCCAGGTCATCGCGGGCAAGCTGGTCCATGGAGACGCCAAACACCTGTGAAATTTTGAGCAGCATCTCCACGTGGGGCTTGCGCTCGCCCGCCTCCAGCTTTTGCACAAACGTCTGCCCCACTCCGAGCGCATCAGCTACCTTCTGCTGCGACATGTTTTGCCGCTTGCGCAAAGTGCGCAGCTTTTCCGGGAAACGTTGCATTGACACCTGTCCAGGAGCATGACATATTATCCCTCATAAGGGATAATTGAAAGATGTTTTGAACAAACTACTCTCTATCCACTATCCACTCATCCCTGTTCCCTGCGCTGGCGGCCACCAGTGCAGGGAACAGAACAATGCTGTGCAAAGCACAACACTGTTTCTTGTACCCATTGATTGTACCAGATAGACCTGTTTTCGCAAGGAGCAAACTTTATGAGTACCTCATTCGGGTAATGAGTTCAACGAACCGCAAAGACGCAAAGGGCGCAAAGTCCGGACATCCGGGCAAAGATTCGGGCAGTTTTTTTCATTCTTCATCCGAACCTGGTATCACATGTGAGACTTTTTTATAGACCGCTTTGCAAAGCGGTTGAGCGATACCGTAGCAACAGCTTGTAGCCGCTGTAGCCACGATTCATGTGATGTCCCTGTCCGACAAGCAATCTGGCCTGGATCTGCGGAAGAAACGTCTCAAATGGGCAAATTCCGCGGTTACAAACCGCGGCTACGATTCGCAAGGGGGTTTTTGCCATAGGAAAACAGAATCATCGGTGTTCATCGGTGTTCATCGGTAGTAGAAGTTATTATCCGAACCTGGTTTGAGGTATCACCGCGCGGTACAGTTCGGCGGCCGCCTGCTGCAAGCGAGCCGGGTGTCCGCCGCTTTCCAGCACCAACTGGTTGATCTGCGCCGCGCTGAACATCACGCCGGTGCCCTGCAACCGCTCCTCGATGAAGCGTTGCGCCACCTCTGGCGTGAAGGGTGGAACGTGCAGCGGCGTGCAGATATTCGCCAGCGGCGAGGTTTGGCCCTTTGCGTCCGGGAAAAGCTCGTCCAGCGATACGCGGCTGGCAATCACCAGCGTCAGCGGGGCGTTTGCGCCATCTGCCAGCCCGCGCAACTCCTCGCGCTCATCGCCAGAGAAGCGGTCTTTGCGCATCTTCTCTATCTCGTCCATGCAGAGGATGTAGCGTTTGCCTTGCAGTTTGCGCCAGAGCTTGAAGCCGCGACAGGTCTCGATTTCCAACTCACAGCAGAGTGCTTCGAAGAAATCGTTTTCATCGTAGATAATCTGCATGTCTATTGACAGAAACGTTTCGGTAGGCATGGTGAGCTGTGTGGGGCCAAGCGCAGCAATCATCGCCAGCAGCGAAGACTTGCCAACCTGCGCCTCGCCCACCAGCGACAGATTGCACCCGCGCTCCAGCTCCTCAAAGATGGTATGCAGCAGCAACTCACGGTCGAAAAAGATGGCAGGCGCATCAATGCGTCCCTGCCAGCCGAAAGGGTTGGGGGCGGGTGGCAGGGTCTTGCTACCGGGTGCAGGGGTGGGTTGCGGTGCGGTGGTTTCAGGAGGCTGTATCTGCTCAGCAGGTGGGAACCGGTCGGGTCGTTGCTGCTGCAGCAATGTAACGAGCGTCGCTGTCTCTCTATGCTGCTCGCAATACTCCAGCAGCAACTGCACCTTTTGTCCCAGCGTCATCCCATTGGTGAACTGGCGATAGACCACGCGGAAATAATCGAAGCAGAGAAACCCAAGTTCCTCATCATTGTAGCTCTCGGTCAGGATTGACCGTAGGTGTGGGCTGGCATAGTTGGACATGTTTCACCACTCAAGAGGGCAAAGTGCTTGCAACTTGCTCTGCGACCTCGGCCGCTGTCAGCGGGCCAAAGCGTATTTCCAGGATGCGCTACACCGATTGCCGCCGCTCCTCCTGGCGGCCTTCCTCGCGGCCGCGTTCGATGCCTTTGGCGATAATCTCTTGATACCAG
>CAYFVX010000841.1:0-2606 GCA_964346425.1 uncultured Chloroflexaceae bacterium
ATCTGTGTTCATCTGTGGTAACAGTCATTATCCGATCATGCCGGGCTGCCGCTTTCTGCTGCGCTGTGCCCTTTGCAGGCGGAACGTGACCTTTTGGAGCAGGGCTTCATATACGCCATCACGTTCCCCCTGCGTCAACCCCAGCGCAGCAAAGACGATAGCGTCGAGCGCACGTCGGTCTGCCTGCTGCACTTCGTCGAAAACAGGCAGGACTGGACGGTTGGCGACCGCGAGGAATGCGTTTGTGAGACTTGCCTGGTCAATAGCAGCCGGGTTTAGCACCTGAATGCTGCTATACTCTGGTCCATACGTATTCAGTACCCCCTGCCCCTGGCTGGTTCGACCCATGATTTCGATTTGCAGGTAGTAGAAGGTGGTATTCAGCAGACCAGCCAGCAAGAGTGGCGCATGCTTTTGCGCAATGCCGTACAAAAAATTGTCGCTACAGCAGAGACTATCCTGCGCGAACGGTGTCCAGAATCGCTTGTCCCAGAAACGAAAGAAGAGGAAATGAAACGGCCGGGCATTGAGCGAATACCAGAAGGGGCGGTTCTTTTTGACAGATGAACCACGATGGATGTTTTGCGCTTCCCCGTGGTGAATGTACGCAAGCGCATGCGTTCCTTGTAGCTCTTGCTTGCTCTGGTGGCAGAAAAAGAGCAGTTTGTCGGCCTGGGCGTCCATGCCGTGCAGGTTCTGCGAGGTGGTGATGACTGGACATAAAAATTCTGCTTCTATGTCATAGTGTTGGGCCTCTTTCCTGGACAGAAAGAAAAATTTGATCGCACCAGGTTTGATGCCATACCGCAAAGTGAGCATGTCATCCAGCGGGAGAAGAAGCCGGGTATTTCTTTGCACAATGGTCCAGTAAATATCGGGGGCACGCAGATAGATGCTGCCCCATTTATGCCCGGCATAGGTTCCTTGCTGCTTTTGCCCGTCCTGCCATAATTCGCTTTGGGTTCGGGTGATGACATGGTGGGGCTGTGGTGTATGCGAGAGTTGTTCAAAGGGGACGTGATAGCGCACAAAGCGGGTGATGGCGTCATCTGCGGCTCTGCCCTTCTGGATGATGCTGATGATGGTATTCACATCCGCGGTGGCAAACTGCCGCTCTATCGCGCTCTCATAGATGGCGTGGATATGCGTGTGTTCCAGCAGGTACTTCTGGAGTTTGCCGCCATACTGCACGTCAAGCCAGCTATTGGAGCATATGAACACGTGCATGCCGCCAGGACGAAGGAGCTGCACTGCCCGCACGTAGAAAAAAACATAGAGGTCCGATTTGCCCTCGACAGATTCGGCATAGTTCTTGCGTAGCAAGGGTTTCGTGCTGCCAATGGCCTCGTGCCGCACATAGGGCGGGTTGGTTATCACCACGTCAAATCCGCCTGCGGCGAAGACCTCGGCAAACGCCACCTGCCAGTCGAAGCCTTGCACCTGGGGGGAACTGTGTGCTATCCAAAACCCCGCGCCCCTGTGGTAGGGGTTTGCCAGCGGCAAACCCCTACGCCCCTTCTCCCCCCTCAAAGGGGGATGTTTTTGCGTCGTATTGCCCTTTCCAGAAGTATCAATACCTGCGGCAGATGTCCGTTCCTTGTCCACGGTCGTCGGTCCATCGTCTCCCGTCCCCCTTTGAGAGACTCTGATGGTAAAGGGGGGATTGGTTATCAGGGAGGGGTTTGGCACCGCCAAACCCCTCCCTGGGGCAGGAGAGCCGCCTGCGCTCCCAGGAGTTGGACGGACTTTACCATCAGAGTCTTGAGAGAGCGTGGGGGCGGGTGCGGTCAGGCTATCGCCCACTGCGAGCCGGTCGTCCAGGTTGGGCAGGGAGGGTGGCTCATCCCCTTCGTATTCCACTACCAGCGCGAGCCACAGCCGCAGGCGGGCAATATGCACGGCGAACGGGTCCAGGTCTACGCCATACAGGTTGGTCTGGATAATTTCCTGTTTGCGCTCATACATCGTCATACCAGATTCGGAGAATGAATTGAACCCCAGATGACCATAGGTGACCACAGATGACCACCGGTTGCTTTCTTTTCCTCTTTTCCTCTTTTCCTCTCTGTATCTCTGCGTCTCTGTGTTTAAGAAGTTATCAGGCGAACATGAGGGTAGCAGCGTATCCCCGTGGAAGGTTGCACATAGGGCCAGCCGCAGTGTCGCAAGCTCCTGCAACATACCCAGGAGGTAGGCTCCACTGCCACACGCCGGGTCACAGACGCGTATGGAGCGCAGGGCTTCCAGGGTTGCGGATGGATTGTGCAGCATAGCAGCATTGTGCTCATCTACAAAGCAGGCGATGGTTTCGGCAGGTTCATCAGGGAGACGGGTTGCCAGGTAGCCTTTGAGGGCTTCACGACCCATGAAAGCCACGACTGCGCGTGGAGTGTAGTAGCTACCGCTCGCGTGCCGCCCGGTGACCAGTTCTTCAAATATCTTGCCGAGCATTGCCGGGTCAACCGCTACCTCAATGTCAAAAGGTGTACTCTCGGAGAGGGTGAAATTGAACGTGTAGAAGAGATCGGTGATGACTGCTGCCAGGACTTCATCTGGCACGACGATAGCCGGGTTGTTGTCGTCGTCTTCCTCTGCAAACAGGCTAC
>CAYFVX010000842.1:0-2604 GCA_964346425.1 uncultured Chloroflexaceae bacterium
AGTTACCCCCACAAGAACAGGAGGTTACAATGGAATTGACCACCACATGGAAAGAAGAAGGCCGACAGGAAGGTAAACAGGAAGGGCTTCTGGAAGGCTGGGAGAAAGGTAAGCAGGAAGGCAAGCAGGAAGGCAAGCAGGAAGGCAAGCAGGAAGGTTTCCAGGAAGAGGCATTCAATCTGACGCACCGATTCCTGACACGACGGGTCGGGTTGCTCACGCCCGAACAGGAGGAACGCATGCGCAAACTCTCCCATCAGCAGTTGGAGCAGCTTTTTGATGCGGCCTATGATTTTGGCAGCAGGGATGACCTGCACGCCTGGCTCGACAACAATCCGCCAGAATAAAGGAAGGGATACAGCAAGGTAGAGAGGAAGGGATGCGCATGCAGGCCCTGGCAACCGCCCGCAAGTTGCTTGCGACCTTTGACGACGAGCAAATCAGTGAAATAACCGGGTTGACGGTTGCAGAAGTGCAGGAACTGCGTGAGGAGCGTTAAAGCGGTCGGATCAGTCGGATCGGTCGGAGTGATCGGAGCGATTGAAGCATTCCACCGTTCCACCGTTCCACCGTTCCACCGTTCCACCGTTCCACCGTTCCACCGTTCCCTGTGCTACAATATATTTCAGCAAGCCACTGGAAAGGAGGACAGACAATGGTGCAACATGCGCTGGATGCGCCACCCACCGGCGAGTATCGCCTCACCATGAGCTACGAGGAATTTCTTGCCTGGTCGGACGAAGATACCCATGCTGAATGGGTGGATGGAGAGGTGATAGTCTTTATGCCGCCAAAGGTAGCACATCAAAAGGTTGCGTTGTTTCTGAGCAGACTTATCAGTGAGTATGTAGAATTTTTCCTGCTTGGCGAAGTCCTGACCGCACCATTTGAAATGCGGCTCATCCCGGACAAATTGTCGCGTGAGCCAGACATTGCATTCATTGCGCAGGAAAACCTGCACCGCCTGAATGAAGACCGTCTGGAAGGGCCAGCCGATCTCGTGGTGGAAGTCATTTCCAGAGAAAGCGCAGCCCGTGACCGCCAGCGCAAATACCAGGAATATGTGCAGACCGGCGTGCGCGAGTACTGGGTGATTGACCCGCGACCGCACAAGCAGCAGGCATTCTTCTATGGCCGCACTTCGCAGCAGGAGTATCGCGCCCTCCGTCCGGATGATACGGGACGCATCCACTCCACCGTACTATCTGGTTTCTGGCTACGCGAGCAGTGGCTCTGGCAAAAACCCTTCCCAAAAGTAGACGAGATTATGCGTGATATTATTGGCCCCCCATATGCGCAGCGGATGATTGAATGGTTGTTGCAAGGAGACGACCCGTCGTATGCGCAGCGGATGATTGAACACTTGCGCAAGCAAGGGTTCCTGTGATACCCAATACGGATAACCGGGCATGAACGACAAAGAGCACGAATACCCCATCTGCCGATGCGTTGTACCCGATGGCGGATATCTTTGCGCGTCTGATGAATAAATGTTCAGACAATTGTAGCAGTGGCTTGTAGCCGCTGGATTTTCCCATCAGTGATGTTGCTTCATTCTGGTGGGGTTTGTTGTTTTTTCGACGAAGTCGAAAAAACAACAAACCCCACTGCAAAGCTGTGGCACGCGGCTGCGTGCATCTTTTGCCGTGCGCAAGCAGCACACAAAACAGGTGAAACCTGTTAAGCCTTTCCCTCCCTGAAAAACTCCTGACACACAGGTGACGTGTGTCTGATTTGTCATCGCAAATTCACATAACCAGCCGACGAGCACAGATGAAAAGGCTATAATGAAGAGTGATGAGTGACTCAATGGGGGGGACCCAGAGGAGCGCGAGGAGACAGCGTCTCCTCGCAACCCCATTCTGGTGGGGTATGTCGTTTGGAGAGACGTTGCGTGCAACGTCTCTCCAAACGACATACCCGATTGTAAAGCCCTGGCACGCGGCTACGTGCGTTTTTTGCCGTGCGCAAGCAGCACACCAGACAGGTGTCACCTGTTGAGGGGATGAGTAATGAGCGATAAGCGATAAGTGATAAGTGAGGGTACATTATGATTATCAAACGACGTATTGGCTATACGCTGGTGACGCTGCTCACGGTGAGTCTGCTGGCCCTGCTGGGAGCAACTAGCCAGCCGATGGAAGCGCAGGATGATGAATATTGTTTTCCCGAAACCGGCCACTGCATCTTTGGCACCATACGCACCTACTGGGAGCAGCATGGCGGATTGCCGGTGTTTGGCTATCCGGTGACCGATGTGCGTATGGAGCAACTGGGCGACTGGCGTGGCCCGACACAATGGTTCGAGCGCGACCGCCTGGAAGACCACGGCCCGCAAGGGGTGATGGCCGGGCGGTTGGGCGCGTACCTGCTGCAATTGCAGGGCCGCTCCTGGCATACGTTTGAGCAGGTAGCCGATGCACCGGCCAGTTGCCGCTACTTTGCAGAAACGCGCCACAGCCTGTGCGAGCCATTCCTGAGCTACTGGCAAAACAATGGCGGACTGGAACGGTTTGGCTATCCGATTACCGAACCATTTTTTGAGACCATCAATGGCAACTGGTCGGGCACGGTGCAATACTTTGAACGGCGGCGCATGGAACT
>CAYFVX010000843.1:0-2603 GCA_964346425.1 uncultured Chloroflexaceae bacterium
CCGTAATTTTCCCTGGATACTCGTTGTGGAAATAGAGTCAAGCAAAGATTGAACTCCACAACCATCATCATCCACCAGAAAATCAGCAGGAGTAATGATGGGCACCTGACTGCCACGCGCACGATACACCTGCACCAGCACTCGTATAAGATCACGACTTTCCTGGGCAGTTTCAGACATCAGAATATGGTTATCAAGCAAATCTAATAGTTCGGGCGAAAAGGGCCAGCAGGCGACGACTTCGGCAGCTTTCGTCATGCGCTCAGCATCAGAAGCATGGGCAAACTTGAGGCGAAATCGCTCATCAGCATAAGCGGAAACACGCTGCAAGATATCATTGTCGGGAACTGTCTGGCGATTGGTAAATATACGATGCAACACCATACGTTGGCGGTCTTGTCTGGCAGTGGGGCCTCTGAAATCTATTAAAATGGGCCCATTTCGATGGATCTGACGAAACGCATCAGAGTCGTTATCCAGTACCGAGCCAACCAGAATAAGCAGTTGGGGTTTTTCTACGGCCAGTTCTGAGAGAAGCTGAATGAATCCGAATGCCCAGCTACGATATTTCTTGCCCGTGGTCGCTGGTTCATCATAGAGTCCGTTATACCATGTTTGCAATTCATCCAGGATGAGCGCAACTGGTTGTTCAGTCAACATGTCTTCCAATAAGGAGCGAGGAGGAAAAACCTTTCCGAGGGCTTGTAATTTGCCACGATAACGTTCACCATGGGGATGACGTTCAAACAGAATATCCCACAGAAGCAGATATTCATTATTAAGAACCTTTTCGGAAATGGGGAGATATCCACGCTGGAGCTGTAACTGATTGAGAGGTACATGTGCTGTTTGCTGTGCCCAGAAATATGCCCAAGTTTCCACTTCATCGGGATAGGCAAAAGCGTAGTGGATAACGGTCATGATATGGGACTTACCACTTCCACGTCCTCCTGTTAAAACTATCGGACGTTCGCTCTGAGCTTTGCTGATAGCATGGAGGGCACTCTGGACATCAGCCGTCGGGTAGGTAATGGCTAATATTTCATCGGGGTTTCCCTGAGAGACTCTGGATTGTAAGTCAATCGTGGTGCCCGGTGTCTGGGCACCGAGAAATTCAGGACGAAGTTCAAGATAT
This sequence comes from uncultured Chloroflexaceae bacterium, assembly GCA_964346425.1. GTDB lineage: Bacteria > Chloroflexota > Chloroflexia > Chloroflexales > Chloroflexaceae > JAAUSY01. The sequence goes on from CAYFVX010000843.1 coordinate 1,136, forward strand.
GTCATAGCTATTTGCCTATCAGGTCAAGACACGGCTTATTTGAATAGGTAATACATCTTTGGTTTTGCGGAACAATCATCGTTCACTCAAACCTATGGTACAATACGCAAGACAAGTGTACTAAAAAACAAGGTTCGGCAACTCGCCCCTGGCAGGGCGGGTTCTTTTTTGCCTTTTGCGCATTATAGCACTTTTTGCATCATTTGCACAACTCTTTGAAGACAAGGAGACAAGGTAACAATTAAGAAGTGGGGGAAGCAAGTTGGGAGCATGGGTATCCTGACCGCCTTGATGCAGTTGGCACCCTGCGTTCCCAGAAATTTACCCCGAATGTGAACAGATACCTTGCACTTTTCGCTGCACCTCTGCACCTCTGTGTCTCTGCGCCCCTGCGTTTGATACGGCTTCCCCCTCACTCCCCCGCCGCCGCCTGCGCCCGCTGCGCCTCGCGCTTCGCCTGCTGCGTGAGCTTCGTCGTCACGCTGGTCGCAAACACCGTCATCGCCTCGTATTCCTGATCCCACATCGGCACGCCCTCAATAATCGCCAGGTCTTCCGGGTTGCGCAGCGCGTCCTTCACCTTGCGCCACTGCTTGTTGCCGATGTAGACGATGTAGGTCGTCGGGTTAGGTTTGGGGCGGGGGACGCCTTTGGGTAGCGAGTCCAACCGTGGCGTATGCGTGAGCATGCCGAGCGTGAACCCCTGTTTCTCCACCGTCTTGCGCAATGCGCCTATCACCGTGATTTTCACCGTGGTTGCCTCCGAGATGTCACTGCGAGCTTCTGCTATCCACTCCCCGCGGTCTTTCCACTTCAGGGGCGGCGGGAGCGTGGAGCGTGGTCGCTGCTTGTAATAGTAAATATCCTTCTGGTCGGCGGGCGAGAGCTTGTGGTAGGCCAGGTGGAAGAAAACCCCGCCCGGCGTGCGGCGGCGGCTGCCATCGGGGAGCAGCATCCCGCCATTGGCTTCAATCTGCTGCACCTCCGCCAGCAACGCGGTTGCGGCTTCCTCCCCCAGCACCGCCACGATGCCGTGGATTTGCTCGCACGGCTGTGCATCGGTCTCGCCCAGGGTCTCGATGATGTGTCGTGCGGTCGGGCTGGTTGTGGTTGGTTCGGTCATCGTTCGTTCCTTCTGCCTCTTCTGTTGCTTTGTTACTGTACCACGGGGATGGGTGTGTGACAACTTCACCGCCACCTCTGCGTCTTTGCGCCTCTGCGTTACGCCTGTCCGCGTTCATTTGCCCCGCGTGCGTTCCCGTCGCCGCCGATGCACAAACCGATGACAGCGTGGGCACAGCACCGCCAGATCCTCGTCCCGCTCGTGGCCGAGCCGCGCATAGGTGTGGTGGTGGACATGCATTCCCCGGTACCGCCTGCCGCACCGCTCGCAGCGGTAGCCAGCCCGTTGCAGGGCGCGTTCCCGTCGCCGCCGCCATGCGTCCGAGGCGATGTAGGCGAGGTATTC
>CAYFVX010000844.1:0-2600 GCA_964346425.1 uncultured Chloroflexaceae bacterium
CCATTAATCGGCTACAGACATACTATCCTTCTTGCTCTTTCTGTGGGTTTTCGCTGCCCTGTGCCTGTGCCTGTGCCTGTGCCTGTGCCTGTGCCTGTGCCTGTGCCTGTTCTTGTTCTTGTTGTTTGCTCACGAGTTCTTGCTCTTGCCGTAAAAGTTTCAACAATTGGGTTTGCATTTGCGTCAGGGCTGGCAACAGCGAACCGATTTCCGCAGCGGCACGCCCGGTTTCAGACGCAGCAGATTGCAGGGTATCTACGGTGGTGCGCAGGTCTACGCTCATTGTTTGCATATTGATCTGCATCGTTTGCAGATTGACCCCGATAGTCTTCTGCGCTTCCGTCAGGTGTTTGAACTGTGTGGCGGCATGGCTGGTGGTGTGGACAAATTCTTGCTGTTGACTTGAGAGGTTTTGTATCAAGAGCGAGAGGTTTGTCCCCATTGCCTGCAGATTGGCCCCCATTGTTTGCATATCGTTGCCCATTTGCTGATGCGCTTCGGTCAGGTCTTGCAATTGGGCGGTGGCTTGCAGGATAGATTGTGCAAACTCTTTTTGTTGATCCTTTTGCTGCGTTGAGAGATTTTGCAGGGATTGCGCCAGTCCCATGAAATTTTTTTCCAATTGCTGTGGCACATGCTGTAACGATTGCATGACTGTTTGCATGTGTTGCGTACCGGCCATCATATCTTGCACCAGCGAAGCAATATCGCTCGCTTCTTGCTCACGTTGCAGCCGCATGTCGTGCAAACGCTGGCGTTCTTGCCGCAACTCACTCAACATATCCTGGGCGACTTGCTCAAAGAGTCGCGTCGATCTCGTCATCTGCTGATTTCGGTGTTTGCTGAGGAGCAGCGATGCATCGCTCAACACGCTTGCCAGTTCATCTCGCACCTGGTGGGCTTCAATGTCTTTCTGGTTGTTATGCCAGAGGACAATGAGTGTAAAGACAAAAACCAATGTCAGCAGGAGACCATCAATCAAGGCGATGGTGCTCAGCGTCAGCGATCGTCCACCAAAACCTAGTTGCCAGAGAAACAGGAATGAGAATTCGGCCAGGTCGGGTTGCTCACGCACGACCTCGGAATAACTTTCCAACGCATGCCAGATGCCAAGCCACGTGACAGCGATAGGCGCAAAGACGAGGGCATTACGCAACAGTTCGAGCATGCGTATCCAGTCATCCTTATTGCCCCGGGTGCGTACCTGTTCAGCGATTACCTCGGGGTCAATGAGTTGGAAGATATCTGTCGAGGCCCATATATCGGCTGAATGCCCGCCATTCACCGCAGAACTCAGGTCGTGCAGGCGGGCAGCCGAACTCTGCGCATGGGGTTCGATTTCTTCGGCCAGCGTTTCAAGCCGCTGACCAATGGTATAGGGTGTATCAGACATGCATGCTCCAGATTGCAGGCAGTGCAACAAACGAAAGGAATAACATACCACAAAGACGTTGCTGGCGCAAGGATAGTTGCATCATGTGCCGCCTGGCCTTACCCGTCTTCCTCTTTCTTGTGCAGATATTCTTGCAGGGCTTCTTCCATCACCTCGTACAATTTGCGCCCTTCTTTGACGGCAATCAGCTTGCAGGAGGTTATCAGGTCTTCGCGGAGCATATAGCCACGATTGACCCGTTTTGGGGTGTCTTTCTGGGCAGGAGCAACGGTTTGTTCCTGCGTAGATGTGTTTGTGCGTTCCTGCGTATCCTGCTCGTGCTGTTCTTCTTCTGCGGAAACTGGCTCGGTTGAAAGTCGCATCCCCTGACCGCGGCGTATCTGGGGTTTTTCCGATTCACGATTCAGCATATCAGCCAATGGTTTTTTCGTTGTCATAGCGCGACTCTACCTCTTCTGCTAACGCTGCGTAATCTGAAGCTCCGCTGCTTGCGGGGGTATAACGGTTGATTGGCTCGCCGGCGGCTGGTGCTTCAGCGAGCTTGACATTTATCGGGATCACGGTCTCAAAAACCAGATGTTGATATTTGGAGCGAATCTGTTGCTCTACGACCTGACTTAAATTGGTGCGTCGGTCTACCAGCGTGCAAACAATTCCACCGATTGTCAGGGGGGGATTGAGGTCACGCACCAGATCAATCGTCGCTTCAAGATGGGGCATTGCTTTAAACGCATAGGCATGCACCTGGAGTGGGACAATGACCGCTGTCGCGGCTGCCAGTGCGTTCAAGGTAAAAAGGCCCAGGCTTGGGGGTGGGTCTATCATGATATAGTCATAGTGTTCGTTAGCTTGACGTAATGATTTGCGCAATAAGAGTTCACGGCCCACTTTGCCAGCCAGTTCAAGCTCTGCACCGGCCAGGGCCAGCGTTGAGGGAACGAGATCTACTCCATCAACATCCAGTGTGGTGAACGAGGTGCCGTGGTCGGGATTGAGCAAAACCTCGTACACGCTATATTCGACTTCGGAAGGGTCTACTCCAAGCCCCTGGGTAAGATTGGCTTGCGGGTCGCTATCAATGAGCAGGACGCGACGTCCGCGTTGGGCAAGCGCAACACCCAGGTTCAACGTCGTGGTTGTTTTGCCAACGCCACCTTTCCTAGACTTTGGCCTTTGGCTCAAATATGCAAGGCTCTGTATTCAGCAT
>CAYFVX010000845.1:0-2599 GCA_964346425.1 uncultured Chloroflexaceae bacterium
GGAGTGGCACGTTTACCAGCAGGGATCCGTTTGCGGGGTACGCGCAGCAGCCGTACTCGCTGCACCCGTATCAGTATGCGTATAGCGACCCGCTGCTGAATAGTGATCCGACGGGGCGACAGTGTGAGGGATACGGGTGTGAGGAACAACCAATACGACCACTCCGTCCCAACCCGACGGCAACACCGACACCCTCAACGCATTCTTCTCACCCTCCGTCTGTGTCTCCTACCCCAGCTCCTGCACCGGCACCGGTTCCAGAAGGTGTTGACGATCCTGGACAGAAGTGCCAGAAACTTCTTGAAAAGCCAGAATCGCTCTTCAAATATCTCGGTACCCGATTGGTCGCTCCCAAAGATATTGGCCTGTTTTGGGGGTTCAATGCCGGAGCCAATGCACTTGGCGTTGGCGTGCGAGGAGGACGCGAATATGTATTCGACCTCTATACCTTCAGCTTTGGCGTCGTGAATTATGGCTCTGGGGAAATTGCGGGGACGATGCTTGACATAGGAGCTGAAGTATACGCTGGCGCAGTCACGGGTTGGAGGACTTTCCTCTATGCGAAGGAGCCTGGAGTAAAGAACTATGAAGGGCTTTTCTACTATGGCGGAATCAGTGGGGATTTAAAGGTAGTGACCGGTAGTGTTGCGGGAGTTGTAAATGAAGGCAATACAATGTTTGGCGTTATACTTGGGGCAGGTGTCGGGCTTGATGTGGGCTTAGACGATTTGAAAAGTGCTCCTGCCCTGCTCAAAAAGCTTTTCCCTGCCAACATCGGTTCATTAGGCTGGGGGAGAGCAACCCTCCAATCCCGTCATCGAAGTTATACCGAGGAGGATTACTACCGCTTGCCCACTTCCGAGGATGCAGACGAATTTGTTCGGGACATTGTCACTAGAGGGGCATTCAAGACTGCTCCTCCTTTGTTCCAGTATCAGGTGATTGCGACCGCAAAGACTAATGGATATTTATGGGACCGCTACCGCTAGTTCTGTGTTGAATCTGACAGCATGTGGTCGTGCGAGGATGCGACACTGCATAAGTGGTGCTGCATTCTCGCTTGACTATAGCTCTTTAGGGATGTGTGGATGTCTTCATTTACTCACTGCTTCTCTGCTCACCAGAATAATTCGGAAGGTATTTATGCAACAGCAACAGCAAGAAGATCAAAACAAGTCTATCAAAGATTTCGTAATCAAAGCAGTGGTTATCATAAGTCTTTTTTTTGGAGTAAGACTTTGCTTTTTTGCCCCCTCGGATCCACCAGAAGTAGATCGAATCGTCAATGTTGGACCTTCCTTCTTCATTATCCGCTTCCCCCCCACGGCATCAGGGTACTGGGAAGAAATCATTATCAGCGAATCAGTCAAAGAGGAGCCAAACGAGAACAATGAAACGGAAGCATGGGCCACGCGTGCCCCCGTGGCTTACGAGGGAAGAAACTGGGACCGCTATAGCTACACGCTCTCGCAGGAAGAGCGGCAACAGGTGCAGTCCGTTCGCCGCCGCTGGTGCCAGTTGCCCCCTGATGTGCCTGCGGTGCCGCCAGGCGAACCATTCTATGATGTCGCCATCATCTGTGGGTTTTTCAACACGGCCCATTACGAGATACCCGCCGATGCGTTGCCCCAGGATATGCAGGAGCTTATTGCGCTGTTTCCTCCGCGCACCCAACAGCAAACGCTGCCTGCGGAGAGCGGAGCCGCCCCATCCGTGTCGCCCGAAGGTGCTGGGGAGCAAGCGGCTGATGCCACGTTTACACCCACGCTTCCCGTGTCACAGACCCGACCAATCACAGAGTCCGAGGAACCGGGGACGGAACCATCCGCCCCCGCTGCAAGGGAAACCCGTTCTGATGAAAACGAAAGGAACCAACCGATGATGCTAGATATACCGCCTGTGCTGGCGGTCGCGTTGCTGATAGGGATAGTCTGGGGACCGCTGCTGGTGATTGCGAGTGGCGTGAGTGGCTGGCACCATCTGGCTCGCCGCTATCGGTGGCGGGGACCGCCACCCGCAGGGGTGGAGCCATTGGTGCGTGGACGGGTTGGTATCATCAGGTACGCCAGCACCCTGCGGGTTGCGCGGCATGAAACCGGACTCTTCCTGGGCCAACTCCTGCCGTTCCGCCTCGGTCATCCGCCGCTGCTGATCCCCTGGTCCGCGGTGCAGACTGTCTATCAGGCAGCAGACGACCCCCATCATCTGCAACTGGTAGTGGACAACACGCCAGCCGTGCCCATTACGCTCCCGACCAGACTACTGGAGCCAGTACGGGAACAGTTGCCAGCAGTGGTCGAAGGGAGCCAGGAGGTGGACGTGGGATGGGGCTGGCTGCTGGCCCTGCTAGGGGTGATGCTCTTTATGGTGGGCTGGATGTGGATATTCTTTTTCCGCACGCTCTGGTTTTGAGGGAGCCAGCTCGGCAACCGCACCGCTCTGTGGGAGAATGGGCAGCTCGTGCAACAGCACAGCTACAACGCAGCCAACCAGGTCATCGGCTGGCAATACGACGCCGCGGGCAACCTGCTGAGCGACGGCACAAACAGCTCCACCTACGACCCACTCAACCCCTTTCACGTGGCTAGTGGGTAGCCCG
>CAYFVX010000846.1:0-2599 GCA_964346425.1 uncultured Chloroflexaceae bacterium
ACCGCGGCTACGATTCCCAACGGGGTTCTTGCCATCGAAAAAGTCTCCACATGTGAGGGCAGCAAATGCCCCATGCGCATGAAGGTAAGTGCCTTTCCGCTTGGCAAAGCGGGGGTTGGGGGGGGAAATTCCCGAAAACATTCTTTTTGTTCTCTTTTTTTGCGGCTACGCCGCAAAATAAAGAGAACAAAAGGGGGCCTGGGGTTGCAAGCCCCAGGGGGAAATATGCGGTAGCTTCATGCGCATGGGGTTGCAGCAAGGGCTTCCATTGAGGGGTAACGGGTTCAGGCAGGAGAGGACAGGTCACGTTATGACCAGCTTACTATCGCGAACAGATGATCGCCAGTTTGACCAGTTGCGTCCGGTGCGGATGGTGCCGGGGGCTGTGCTGTATGCCGAAGGGTCGTGCCTGATTGAGATGGGTAATACGCATGTGTTGTGTGCGGCGAGTGTGGAGGAGGGGGTGCCGCCCTGGTTGCGCGATCAGGGGCGCGGCTGGGTTACGGCGGAGTATGCGCTGCTGCCACGTTCGACGCTCACCCGCACACGGCGTGAGCGCAATGGGGCTGGCGGGCGCACGCAGGAAATCCAGCGTCTGATAGGTCGTTCGTTGCGCGTGGCGGTGGATATGGAGTTGCTGGGTGAGTATACGATTATCGTAGATTGCGATGTGTTACGTGCAGATGGTGGCACGCGCACGGCTGCGATTACGGGCGGGTATGTGGCCCTGGCCCTGGCCCTGGCACGGATGCAGGCTGATGGTTTGCTCAGTCATAATCCGTTGCGCTGTGCGATTGCGGCGGTCAGTGCTGGTCTGGTTGGCGGCGAGTTGCTGCTTGATCTGGATTATGGCGAAGATAGTACGGCTGAGGTAGATTGCAATATTGTGCAAACGAGTGCCGGCGGTTTTGTTGAGGTGCAGACGACGGCAGAACTGACGCCCCTCACGCGTGGGCAAATGGATGCGTTGCTTAATCTGGCAGAGCAGGGGATTGCCGAGTTGTTCGGGTTGCAGCAGCTTGCCCTGGAGCAAGGGAGCAAGGAGATAGTGGACAGGGGACAGGGGATACGTGGATAGTGGATATTCATGCCAGAACGCGGTTCGGTGTGTTATAATGAGTAGCAATCTATCGCATGCAAAATCAAAACAAGGTTCGCAATGCTTGATAACTTTGAGCGAGACGAAGGAATACGCCACTTCCAACGCGGCGTGGCTCTGGAACGGGTAAACCGTATCAGCGAAGCAGTCGAGGAATACCGTCAGGCAATTGATCGTTATCCCCATTTGCGAGAAGCCCATGCCGCACTCGGCTTTTATTATCAGCGGCAGGGGTTGCTGGCAAAAGCGGCTGAGGAGTTCCGCATTGTTGCGACGCTGGATGGGAGTTTCCTGGCTTATTTCAATCTCGGCCATGTGATGGTTGAGTTGGAGCGGTATGAGGAGGCACTGGAGGCGTTTGAGCAATGTTTGCGCCGTGAGCCAGAAGATCCGGCTACCCACTATGAGATTGCGTTTATCCATTATTCCTGCCAACGATTTGAGCTGGCGTGTGATTATCTGTATGTGCCGGCTTCGTATTATCCAGATGATTGGGAAGTGTTGAATTTGCTGGGCAAGTGTTATCTGGGTATGCAGGATTATGCGCAAGCTCTGGCGACATTCAATCAGGCCCTCGATCTGACCCCCAATTTGTTTGGCGAAATTGAGCTTTACGATAATATTCTGACGGTTGAGCGTCATTGCGAGTTTGATACGCTGGCGAGTATGAAGGACCGCATGTATGCACAGGATGGGGTCATTTGTCTTGGTTCAGCCAGCGACGATGGAGTGAAGGTAGATGTTGTACAGGATTATCATCTGACCTATCCGGACATCGGGACGACGGTGCAACGGTTGCTGGCGTTGCAACAGGCATATGAGTGGTGTTTTACCAGTGTGGTTGCGGTGGACCGGCTGGCGCGGCCGTTAGCGGGTGCGCTGGCGCAGCTTCTGGGTTTGCCATTTCGCCAGGTGAGTGAGTTGCAGGAAGATGATACGCCGTTGATGGTGCTGGCAGTGGCGCGTGAGGCCGAGTTGTTGCTGTTGACGATTGAGCGGGTGCCGTGCGCGGTGGTGACGTTTTGTCTCGGCTTGAATTGGATACGGCATAGTCATGTGTTGCCTGATATGTCGGGTATTCTGGCAAGGGGGGCGTGCAGTGTGCCCTGGGAGCCTGAGTTGCGGCGTTTGTATGCGGATAGAGCGGCTGACGAGCAGATAGATGCGTGTGTTGAGCAGGCGCGAGAGGCTATTTTGCAGGCGGTGCAGATGACGCCAGCCGATGGTAATCTGGCGCAGCAGGTTGCGTATTATACGCAGCAGCATCGTCGTTTGAGTTTTTACGAGGCTGAGGAGTAATGATCTGGTAGCTGCTCTGGTTGCGGCGTAGCCGCAACCAGAGCAGCTACCAGCGTTGTCAGGTTCGTTATTGTGTGGGGGTGGGGTGTTTTTTGCGGCTACGCCGCAAAAAACACCCCACCCCCGCTTTGACTCTGTTGGTAAAGGGGGGCGGTAGCCATGCGACGGGGCGGCGCTGGGGACGAAGGAGATCAGACTACA
>CAYFVX010000847.1:0-2598 GCA_964346425.1 uncultured Chloroflexaceae bacterium
TTGTGAAGGATTTTGCATTCTTATGTCTGCCCTTTGACAAATCTTGCGTGCTCCCCGTTTCAATATGAGCAATGTATCCACTGTAGCCTTCATTCCTCGTCAGAGTATCGTTTGTGGCAGGCACAAATGGGAGAGATATATTCGTGGTATTCGTGATTCCTACCTGATTATCCGAATCTGGTATCACACCTGTGTCTTGTCCGTCAGTGTTTTCCTTTTGAAGCAAAAGCAGGCACAACCAATGACGCTTGAGCGTGACGAACCTTCCCATCTACCAGATGTTTTGCAACGGATCAGAGCCATCCTCCAGATTGTTGAAGCGGATACCTCGCCTGGGGTAAAGTCCCAGGAGCTGCACGCGCTACGCAGCGATATGCAAGACGTGCTTGCGCTGCTCGAAGACCAGCAAGCACGGCTCAAACAGATGCACCACGAGCTGGTGCAGGCACGCAGCCAGTATGCCACCCTCTATCATGGCACGCCCATGGGTATCATCACGCTGGATAGCAGCATGCGCATGGCCGAGATCAACCGCGCCGCGGTGCTGATGCTCAACTATTCCCGCGAGCAGATGCTGCGCAAAGACGTCCGTTCGCTTATCCATACGGATGACCAGGATATCTTCTTTCAACACCGCCACCTGCTGGACACCATGCAGACACCGCAAACGTTTGAACTACGCATGCTGCATGCTGATGGGACGCATGTCTTTCTGCAGATAGATTTGCTGCCCTACCCGCCTGGAAACAACGTCTACCACTGCCAGCTTTTTTTGCTCGACATCAGCCAGCAAAAGATATTTGAAGCGCAAAAGCGGGAGTATGCACTGCGCTTGCGGCAACTGACCGCACATAGTCCAGCGGTACTGTGGCTGCGCAATGTAGACAACCAGCAGGTTCTCGCTATCACCCCCTCGTTTGCATGGCTTCCGCAAGAAGCCATTGACTATTTCCCCAAAGCTCCCGCAAATTTCATTCATGTCGTCCACCCGGAAGACACCGAGCGATTAAGCATGGCCTTTCATCGGCAGAAACAGACGGGCGGATTGGATGAGGAATGTCGGCTCATTGGCAAGGATGGCGCGGTCTACCAGGTGCATGTCCGCACGTTTCCCGTGTATGACGAGCGGGGCAATATCTACCGCATCGCGGGGGTGGCGGAAGACATTACCGCCCGCAAACAGGCCGTGCAGGAACGCGATGTCCGTCGGCAGCAGGCAAACGAAGCCAGAATCGTAGCCGAACAGGCAGCCGGGCGTATGATTTGCCTGGTACGGATTGCGCAACGGTTCTCGCATGTCACCACGCCTGCACAGATGGCCGATATCCTGGTGAAGGAGATTGCGATCCAGAGCGGGGTGAGCCTGGCGGTGCTATTCCAGCTCAATGCTGAACGCACAGGTTTGCACCTGGTAAGCAGCGGCAGTGTGGTGAATGACTATCCGCCGGCTTTTCTGTCGCTGCTTGGACCTTGCGTTGGGGATGATACCATTCCGCTGTCGCTGCATCTGCCATACACCACGGTGGCGCAGAGCGGCTCCCCTCGTTGGGATGAGACGCGGGCCGCCCTGCTTGCCGAATTTCCCATGACCGAACAGGTTGCCAGCCTGTATGGTGCGTGGGCAACGTTGCCGCTGCTGGTGCAGGGCGAAGTAATCGGTGTGCTGGTGCTCGCCTTTGCCGACGAGCACCCCTTTGCTGAGGATGAGCGCACCTTTCAGCAAGTACTGGCGCAGCAGTGTGCGCAGACCCTCACACGCTGCCAGCTTCAGGATGAAATCGCCAACAACCGCGTGCAGATGCAGGCCCTTTCGCGCAACCTGGTGGAATTGCAGCAGCAGCAGTCCGCTCCCGCGCAAGCAGATACAGAGCCAGCAGCGCGGATTCGGGTGTTGCTGGTGGACAAGCATACGCTGATACGCGAGGGGATACGGAGCCTGCTGGCATCATTGCCCACGGTAGAGGTCATTGGCGAAGCGGACAATGGTGAGGAAGCTCTGCGTTTGCTTGCCGACGATCCACCGCATATTGTGCTCATAGATATCACCATTGGCGACAACGGTGGCCTTGCTGCCACAAGGCAGATAACCGACCAGTTTCCAGATGTGCGGGTGATTGTCTTCTCCGTCTACACCCATGCCGAATATGTGTTGCAGGCATTGCATGCTGGCGTAGATGGCTACCTGGTCAAACAAGCCCGAACGCAAGATTTGTACACCGCCATTGAAAGCGTCATGCGGGGCGATACCTACCTCAGCCCGCAGATTTCGTGCTATGTGGTGGAAGGCTACCGCGGACGGGTAGGCAACATTGCGTTGAAAGAGGTGCTCTCGCCGCGACAGATCGAAGTCGTGCGTTTGCTTGCCAATGGTGCGACCACGCAGTCGATTGCTGGCGAGTTGAATATCAGTGTCAAGACGGTGGAAGCGCATCGCACACAGGCGATGAAACGGCTGGGCATCAGCGATTTTGCCAACCTGGTGCGCTACGCCATCCGCATGGGGTGGGTGGGTGAGTGAAAGAGCATGCGGCCCTTGTGGAATTTGTTGGGAAGGTCCGGGCAGGGCCTCGCGCAAAGCCGCAAAGCCGCAAAGGTCCG
>CAYFVX010000848.1:0-2594 GCA_964346425.1 uncultured Chloroflexaceae bacterium
CCAATGCCCCGTCATCCCTTTCTTTGCATATTACCCTTTTTCCCGCTCCCTCCATCAATGTGCTGGTAGTCTCTGCCCGTCCGTGTGAGGATACTGCTCCCGCCAGTGTACGTACTATCGGGCGCACCCTGATAGAAGCGGTGCAAGGGTTGCCGGTGCATGTAGATATCCTGACCCCTGGCTCTTACGAAGCCCTTGCACAACATCTGGAAACAAGTTTTGAGCAGCATGGCATTGGCTACTATCACATTATCCAGTTCGATATAGGCGGGGCATACCTCTCCTATGCAGAGCTCCAGGCAGACCAGCAACGGTATCGCATGCAGCACCGCTATGGACGAAGTGACCTGGAAGCCTATGAAGGCAAGCGACCGTTCTTGTTTATGGAAGATGCCCAGGAAGGAGCTATAGATCTGGTAGAGCCAACGGAACTGGTGGATATTCTCATCAATCACCAGATTTCGCTGGTGTTCCTGGCTGCCTACCGTAGTCAGGTGGTAGGCAATCTGGCGTGTACCCTGCGTGAGCAGGGCAGTCCGCTGGTGCTTGCGCTGGACTACCCGATGAATGTGCGCAGCGTCAAACTGTTCATGCGGACATTGTATGAGCATATGATTGCGGGCAATTATCTTTCAACCGCGGTGACCAGAGCCCGTTCGCAACTTGCCATGCGCAAAGAACGGACCGGTTTCTTCAATCAGGCGATTGCACTGGAAGACTGGCTGGTACCGGTGGTGTATCAAAACCAGGAACGATTTATTGAGATACGCGAACGCACGCCGGATGAACAGCTCGGCGAAGAGCAGGATGAGCGAACCACCTATGAGTTCCCCGCTCCCGCCTATGCGTTTGTCGGGCGCGATCGCGATATGTTACACATGGAAAAATACCTGTGCCAGCAAAACATCTTGCTGGTGCATGGCATAGGGGGAGTTGGCAAGACAACCCTGCTGAACTATCTGGGAGCCTGGTGGCAGCAGATTGGTTTTGTAGACCAGGTCTTCTCCTTTGGCTATGACCAGCAAGCCTGGACGCTGGATTATATCATAGACACGATAGCCCGCAACCTGCTGAGCAAAGCCGATTATTATAACCGGGTCTTCTGCGACCTGAACCCGGAAATGCGTCGCTCCATGATCATCCGTCGTTTGCGCACGCAGCGTCATCTGCTTATTCTGGATAACCTCAGCTCTATCACTGGCGCACACCTGGCCGTGCAAAATACCCTCCCTGCTCGTGAGAAATCATCGCTGCGGCAATTCCTGACGGAACTGGTGCCCGGTAAGACGCTCATAGTACTTGGCTCGCGCAGTTTTGAGCACTGGCTGACGTCTACCTCTTCCCTGAACAATGGATTTGCACATCTTCAAGTGTATGAACTGCTCGGGCTGGATAATGAGGCAGCATCCTGGCTGGCAAGCCATATTCTGCAAGACCATGCCATTGGCGAGCGTGAACCTGCCGACCTGCTGTATCAAAATCTGGAACATCTCTTGCATCTGGTGCAGGGATATCCGCTGGCACTGGAAGTGTTGCTGCCGCGGCTCAAGCACATGTCCTCGGCAGAATTGCTAAAAACGCTGCAACAAACCTTGCCAGCCCAACCCGCAGAAACGTCTGCGGAGCAACCATCCAGCGAAGAAGAGATGACGAGCCAGATTATCCTGCACAGTGTTGAATATACCTGTAGCAACCTCTCACCGGAAATGCGGGGGATGATTGCCTGTCTGGTGCCTTTTACCTCGGTTATCAATCAAGAACTGTTTGATACCTACACCCAATACCTGCAGCAACAGCCAGCCATTGCGCATCTGCCCTTCCCGCGCTGGCGCGAAGTTATCCATGACCTTACCGCCAAAGGGTTGCTGTCACCCTATCCGGAGATGGCAGGAGTTCTGCAACTCCACCCGGTCTTCTTCTATTTTCTGCGGGACTATGGGCAGCAGGATGAGTTCAAACAGGCAATTCAAACCGCGTTTTGTCAGTTGTATGACCACGTGGGCAAAGAGATTGTCGAGCGTCTAACCTCGCAGGATGATGCTTCCAAACAACAGGGGCAGGAAATGGCTACGCTCGAATATAAAAATCTCTTCAATGCCCTCATGCGCTCGCTCAAGAGCCATGCGGCCTTCTTCCATATTTACCGTGCGCTCTTTCTCTATCTGGACCTCAACCAGGATTATCATGGCGGGCTTGACTTGAGCGAGATGGTGCGCGAACGGCTTATGGATTATCCGTCTGAGCAACGGCAGGGCACGCTGGGTATTGAGCTTGCCAGTGTGCTGGATGATATTGCGATGCGCCAGTTTCTGCTCAGCTATTACGACCAGGCTCGCGAAACCTACCAACAGGAACTCGACATAATATCAAACCTGGAGAACGTGGATGCAGGTCTGCAAAGCAAACTGACCGCTTCGGCCTACTATCACCTGGGGCAGATAGCGCAGTCGGAAAGTCAATGGGCGCAGGCGGAAGCACTGTATCTCCAGGCACTAAAAATCTTCATCGAGAGCGACAATCGCTATGAGCAGGCAAGTACCTACCATCAGCTTGGCATCGTTGCGCAGGAGCAGCAACAGGAACTGGATGAAAAG
>CAYFVX010000849.1:0-2592 GCA_964346425.1 uncultured Chloroflexaceae bacterium
GTCAGGATTTCAGTTGGAGACAAGGAGGAACAAACACAGAGGTACACAGCACATCTATTCCACCTGTTGTATCTTTGTCTATAGTATCTCCCTGACGGTTACACGAGAGTTACATGGAAAACAATTCCAACCCCTCATTCATACTTCCACTCCGAAAGCCGTCCAGATCGAGTGTCACATACGTAAACCCAAGCCCTTTCAAATACTCAATAATACGTTCGCGCACCTCTGGTTGTACCACACGTGCTATATCTGCCGGCTCCACTTCCAGCCGCGCAATACGCTCATGATGACGCACGCGCACCTGTGGTAACCCTATCTCCCTGCGCAAAAAAAGCTCCGCCTGGGCTACCTGCTCCAGGTTTTCTATCCGGAGAGGTTTTCCATAGGGTATGCGCGTTGCCAGACATGCCAGAGATGGTTTCTGGGAGTTTGGCAATCCACGCAACTCCGAGAGAAAACGGACATCGTTCTTATCCATGCGGGCTTCAATCAATGGCATACGAACTCCCTGTTGTTGGGCTACCCGCATCCCCGGTCGATAATCGCCGATATCGTCAGTCGTATTCCCAAAAGCGACGGTTGTCAATCCATTGGCACGGGCAACATGCCACATAGCTTCCACCCGTTCGAGCTGGCAATGGTAGCAGCGGTGGATATCATTGCTGGCAAACTCGGGATTTTCTATCTCATAGGTTGTGAGTATTTCTAACTGAACACCAATATGTTCAGCCAATTGCCTGGCTTCCTGCAATTCTTCTTCAGGGAGCGTGACGGAGCGTGCGGTGACGGCCAGCACGTTTTCAGTGCCGAGAATATCATGGCATACAGCAAGCAGGTAGGTGCTATCAGTGCCAGCCGAAAACGCCACAGCAACCGAGCCAAAATCACGAATGATGTCGCCAAGATGGGCTTCCTTATATTCAATATTCATAGCTCTCACCTTATGACAAAGCGCTTCGCAAAAACTCGCGGACTATTTCACGAAAAGCGATCGGATACTTCCAGGCCAGAATATGGCCTGCTCCGCTATCATAGAAAAGACGTGCGTTGGGTATCCGAGAAACAATGGTTTTCCCCTCGGACTCAGGACAAAACGCATCCTGTCCCCCTTGAAACACAAGCACAGGCAAGTCAATATAATCCAGGCAAGGTGTGACGATTTTCCCACTGGCTGCCAGCTCTTCTATCATAGCAACCAGACCAGCCTGCAAATGGTCCCACCATGTCTCGCCATGTTGCGAGCGCATATATCGCTCCCAGGGTGGCGAAACTGCCCGTACATGCGCACGATGAGCTTGCAACGTCTGCATACTCACCTGGTGAAACAGACTATCCAGCACCAGGGCGGCAATATGGCTGGCATCTTCACACACCGCGTTCATAGCAGCAATAGCACCGGCACTCATACCGAAAACCGTCACAGCAGTGGTAGGAAAGAGAGCTGCCAGTACATCAGTCAATGCTTCACCTTGCATCACAAAGTAGTTTGTTGAGAAGAGGTGTTCTGGTCGCGCCGACTTTCCATGCCCCAGCAAGTCTATACTGACAACTTCATGTTCATCGGCAAAAAGCCGGGCCAGTCGCTCCTGACTGCTGGCAGTCATCGAATTGCCGTGGAGCAACAGGAGCGGGTTTCCGTCTCCGATAGTGGTGTACCAGACCTCTCCATAGCGTGTTCTTACAAAAGCCATATCTTCCATTATACACCCAACAGCTTGAAATGTTCCTGAAAAGCTATGCTATAATGCGGGTATGAAAGAATTTTTTCGTCGTACCAGAAAAAGCTTTACGACCGGGCACGACAAAAGTGAGGCTCAGATTCCTGAAGATATGTGGGCAAAATGTCCCGCGTGTCGTGAGATTATCTACCAGAAAGAATTGAACGATAATCTCAAAGTCTGCCCAAAATGTGGCTACCATCATCGTCTGGGAGCACGAGAACGCCTCGCTATTCTTGATGAGGGGTCATTTCAAGAATATGACACCGACCTCTTGCCAACCGATCCGCTGGAATTTGTTTCTCTGGAGCAACGTTATACCGACAAATTGCAGCAAACATATGAAGAAACAGGCTTGTGGGAAGCGGTTATCAGTGGCACAGGAACAATTGAAACACAACCTTTTTCATTGGCAATATGTGATTTCAGCTTTATGGGAGCATCCATGGGCAGTGTCTATGGAGAAAAAATGGTTCGTGCTGCGGAACGTGCTGTCGAGATGGATATGCCGCTGGTGACCATCAACAGTAGCGGAGGCGCACGAATGCAAGAGGGCGTTATTGCGCTCATGCAGATGGCGAAAGTAACCATGGCATTGACCCGTCTGGCTGCTGTCAGACAACCGCATATTGCCGTGCTCGTAGACCCTTGCTACGGAGGCGTCACTGCATCCTATGCATCTGTTGCCGATATCATCCTGGCCGAGCCAGGCGCAAATATTGGATTTGCTGGGAAACGGGTAATTGAACAGACGATCCGACAAAAATTGCCATCTGACTTTCAAACGGCCGAATTCATGCTGCAGCATGGAATGATAGACATGGTCGTCTCGCGCGGTGATCTACGCCCCACATTACGCAGGTTGCTTGAG
>CAYFVX010000850.1:0-2591 GCA_964346425.1 uncultured Chloroflexaceae bacterium
CGAAAAAACCACAAACCCCACCAGAATGGGGAGTGTGAGGGAACCTGGTTCCCTCTCTCACCCGCAAGTGACACCCATTGAGGGGGCAACACCCCTCGCGCTCCCCACGTAACGTAAGACTTTGCGAAAGCCATGACCAGCATATGCTGCTTCTGGACAACAGCTTATTCTGCTGCTATACTTCTCCTTATGGCAATGCAATCGCAAAACAGACAACCCATCTTGCGCCCAATGGACCTGGGCGATATCCTCGACGCCATCTTTCGGCTCTATCGCAATAATTTCCTGACCTTCATCGGCATCGTGGCACTCATCCAGGTCCCTCTCATCCTGTTGCAAATTGGCACAACGCTGCTCTTCAACCAGCAAATATCCACCGATTTGATGAGCCTGGTGCGCGAGGTACCTGCCTTCGATCCAGAAGTTGACTCCTTTGCCGAACTGCCTATCGGCAACCTGCTCACCTTCTACAGCATCTTCATACTTTTTACGCTGCTGCAAAGCGTCATCGTGCAGCAGATTATCAATGGTGCGCTTGCCAACGCCATATCCCAACGCTACCACGAACAGCCGGTCTCAATCCTGAGTGCCTACGGCTTCGGCATCAATCGCATGGTATCCCTGGTGCTTGCAGGTATCGTCATTGCCGTCATCATGGGCATCGTTTCGTTTTTGATATTCGGTGCATTCGCCACTGGCTTCATCCTGTTTGTCACGCTTGGAACGGCACAGGGAGAAGGGGGAGCAGTTATTATGTCCCTTCTGGGGATGTTTCTGCTCATCGCCGGCATGTTGCTTACCATCCTGATTATCGTAGTACTTGCGGTCCTTTTCCTGTTCGTCACACAGGCAATTGTGCTTGAAGGCTATGGACCATTGGCAGCAATACGCCGCAGCACCCGACTGATACGTGGCTCCTTCTGGCGAGTCGTCGGCATTGTGATATTACTCTATATCCTGGTACAGATCCTCACCCTGCTGCCTACTTTTGCATTGGGCGGAGCTATTGGCCTCGCCTTTGCTGACCCCATTCAAGATTTTGCTATGCGCCAGTCGCTCACATCATTGGTTGGCTACCTGGCGCAGATCCTCGTGCTCCCCCTGCTGCTCATTGGCTACACGCTGCTCTACTACGACCTGCGCGTGCGCAAAGAAGGTTATGATATAGAGTTGCAGACAGTGGATAGTGAACAGGGGATAGGATAACTGTTCATATGCGCGGGAAAGAAAACGAGCCGCGCACGTCAGTCAGCGGATATTTCCCTTTCGGAAGCATATTTTGTCCGCTCCCGCACGGTCGCGGCTCGTCTGTTTGCCTCATTTCTGAACAATTAATTCCAACGCTCTGCTTGACACCATCAGCAAAAGTGTGGTATACAATAGACGCATGCATGCGAACAACTCGTAGCCTGATAGAATATCCGCCTAACCGAGCAACTGCTTGATGACAAACCAACCTGGCACTGTACCATCCAATGTGGTGACAACACTCCCAGAACAAGACCATCCCACAGGTCTCAGTATCGTCATTCCTGCCTACAACGAGGAAGGTGCAATTGGCGATGTCCTTGTGCAACTCTTTGCGCTCCTGGAACATGTATCTCCGCTCGCCTACGAAGTCATTGTCGTGGATGATGGCTCCCAGGACGCAACCGCCCGGGTCGTCGATGGCTTTGAGCACGCAACCGTCCTGCGCCACCGTACCAACCACGGCTATGGTGCCGCGCTCAAAACCGGCATCCGTCATGCCCGCTACCAATATGTCTGTATCACCGACGCCGACGGCACCTATCCCAACGAACGGATACCCGACCTGATTGACTACATAACGAGCAACGGATGTGACATGGTGATTGGCGCACGCACCGGCGAACATGTAGCCATCCCCCTGGTCCGTCGCCCGGCCAAATGGGTTATCAACCAGTTGGCAACCTATGTGGCTGGCGAACCTATCCTCGACCTGAACTCCGGCCTGCGTATCTTTCGCCTGGACGCCGCCCTGCGCATGTTTGATATCCTGCCGGACGGCTTTTCGTTTACCACCACCATCACCCTGGCAATGCTCACGAACCATTACCTGGTAGACTACGTGCCCATCAACTATCACGCCCGCATTGGCAAATCGAAAATCAAACCCATCCAGGACACGCTCAACTTCGTCCAACTGGTCTTTCGTATTGCGCTGTACTTTGCCCCATTGAAAATATTCCTCCCATTTAGTGGATTGCTGCTAGGCATAGCTGCTCTCTGGGCATTGTTCAGCCGTTTCGCGCTTGGCATGCTGGCAGATGTCAGCACCCTGGTGATAGCGATGGCCGGCATCCAGATAGCGATGATCGGTATGCTGGCAGAGTTAATCAATCGGCGGTTATCCAATGTGTATCGAAAGGAATAAAACGTGACTGCATCACGGGATGTCTATGCCCACAAAGCACTGGCGCAAATCCCGCGCCTGCTGGGAAACCAGGACCGCAACCCCTTCTCGCCCACCTACGGCTGTTTTCACCGCGATTACTGGCTGGACAAAACATCCGACTTTCCTGATGCCGTGCGGCTAGGCGTGATCAGGGCTGGATCGTTGGGGCGTCGGA
>CAYFVX010000851.1:0-2585 GCA_964346425.1 uncultured Chloroflexaceae bacterium
GAAATTGGCGGCTTGTGCAACTACGGCACCTTGCTCAGCCAGTATGGGCGCGATCTGTATATCGAGGCCAGTGGACTGATTATCAACTATGCCGAAGCACAAATTCTTGGGCAGGAAGGTCAGAGTGGTATCGGCAACGCCTGTGGGCAGGATGGCAGCAGCGTTGAACTGCGCGGCAGTCCATTCTTCAACATGGGCACCATCCGCTCCGGCAAAGGCGGGAGTGGCGAAGCCTGTGGCGGTGACGGTGGCTACCTGATGGTACTGGCGCAGAACACGGTCAATACCGGCACCATCTGTGGCGGCAACGGTGGCGACATTCTGAGCAGGCTCGAAGGGGCCTACGGTGGTCACGGCGGCCAGACGCACATCTGGGGCAAATATCGCCAGTATGGGGGCACGCTGATCAACACCGGCACCTCCTGTGGTGGCGATGGTGGCTCCACGCTGACCTCTGAGCAGAAACCCGGCACGGGTGGACGGTTGAAGCTCATCTCGCTGCCCAATGTCTACTTGCAGTGTGGTATCCATTATGGTGGCAATGGTGGCTGCCGCGCCGATAGCGACTTCTGCGCCCGCGACGGCAATGTCATCATCGAACCCACACAGTTCTGCCTGGCAAGCAGCCAGATTAGCGGCTGGAACGTCACCGTCTTTGGCGGCGACAATGCCACCATTGAACTGGGTGACACCGCCAATGTCATCAATGCAAGCAATGACATCACCCTGGCTACGGGCAACGGTGGTGCCGTCAACGGCGATACCAGCAAAGTCTTCACCGCACGGGGAAGTGTGAGCGTGCTCGAAAACACGTTGCTGAGCGATGTATCGCTGATTGGCCCGGACGTGATTTTCGTCACGCCAGGGATTGCGGTTGCAGAACAATTGACCATCTTGAACGGCGGACCACGCTCCGCGAGCTACACGCTGGAAGTGACCGACAACTATGGCTGGGAAATCACAGGTATTCCTGCCGAGGTGACGCTCGAAGGCATCACGACGATGGATATTCCCTTCCAGGTGCTTGCCGAAACCCAGGATACCAACGAGTTGACTGTTATTCTGCGCACGGAAGATGGGCAGCACGTTGTGGAAGAGTTGACGATTGAGACGGTGCCAATGGATGTGTTGCAGGGCGACTGCAACGGCGATCAAAAATTTAGTGTGAGCGATATAGATGCCATGATCCGCGAAACCCGCGATAGCGACGGGCACGTAGTGCAGCAGGTCGCTGGTGGCAGCTATCACGGCTATGCCGGCTGCGATGCCAACATGAATGGGATTGTTACGGCAGCCGATGTAGAATTTGGTATGATGCAGTTGTATGGCAACAAGAACTTTGTCTTGAGCAATGATGTACCGCTGTTCATCCAGCAGTCATCGGCACTCGCCAGTTTCCCAACCCTTGCCTCCGAGGACGCGGGGAGTGATCATACCGATGAGCTTCCCATTAAAATCGAAGATGACCCCATGGCGGACGGGCCGATGCTGAGCCTGCCAGGCAGCGTAACCGCTGCTATGAGCAGTACGGTGCAGATACCCATTTCTTTCAGCGCGAATGGGCACAATGTTTCCTCAGTGGGCTTTGCTATCCAACTGCCCGATTTGCTGGGGATGGATACGACTGATGCAGACCGCGATGGAATTGCCGACGCTATTGCCATCAATGCCCCTGGTTTTGGCAATCAGATGATTTCATACAACGAGTCGCAGAACCGCGTCTACTTCACGCTGATTGCCTCGCAACCAGAGCCACCCTTTGCCACACTGAGCGACGGCGATATCGTTACGATGACCTTGCAGGTGGGAGCTGCGCTCAGTGAGACGCTGGATGTTGAACTGGGCTTCACCGAAGACCCGGTGGCCTCGTTCGGAACGGTGGTTGTAAATGATGATGGTTCGTTGATCACCGAGGATATTCCTGGCGGAACGGTCTCGCAGAACGTGACTATTCATGTGACGCAGCCATCTGAGGATGTTGCAAGCAGTGTTACGCTGATGGCAAGCCACAAAGAGATACCAGCCGACGGACGCAGCACGGTAGATATTACGATTACCGTGCGGGATACCAATAACAATCCGCTTGCTAATCAGTCGGTGGATATTCAAACGACGCTAGGGAACTTTGTGATGGATAACCACGGAGTAACCACCAGCGCGATAAGTAGCACAACGGATATGAGTGGGACGACCGTGATTACCCTGCAATCCGTAGCAGGAACGCAGGGCACTGCGGAAGTCACCGCACAGCGTGGCGATGTGCAGGCTGAACCGATACATATTACCTTTGGGCCGAACCGTATGTATTTGCCAAACGTCATGCGGTAGGGTGTGTAGACGAGCGGAACGAGATCGCACACTTCGCATGCGGGGCTGGCACCGCCAGCCCCGCTACCCTATCACCCAGACCATTGCCAGGTAGGAGATGGGGAAAAAGTGGAGTTGTGCGGGTTTCGCCTCTGGGGGCGAGAGGAGGCTATCAGTCTCTTCTCGCCCTTTCGTCTTCACTACCTTTGCAGATTTCCGCACTTCATACCAGGTTCGGATGAAGAATTAAAAAAAACTGCCCGAATCTTTGCCCGGAT
>CAYFVX010000852.1:0-2584 GCA_964346425.1 uncultured Chloroflexaceae bacterium
TGTGCCTCCGTGTCTCCGTGGTGAAAAGAAACTATTCATCCGAACCTGGTATCACTCGTCACTCGTCACTCGTCACTCATCGCGTGTCCCGCGCCCGTGCAGTGGCCTTCGCCCACGTGCGCCAGATGTGCGTTCGCCAGTTTCTCGTAGTCTTCGTCAGTCAACCCTGCTTCGAGCATTGCCATATCTGCCTCCAGCACCCCGTCGGTTGCCAGGGGTGCCAGCGGGTCAAAGCCGAGCGCACCGGTGTTCAGGCTATCATCCAGTGGTGTCTCCGCATCGCCAAAGATGTGGTCGAAGTGGAACGTCGCCTCGATGTCGGCCGTATCGCCGTCCTGCACAATGCCCTTGCGCTCATCGCCCACATAGTCGCCGCAGGTATGCATGCCTGGCTGGTCGAGCTTGATGGTAAAGTCAATCGTCTCGCCATCTTTTGCTGCCGTGCCTTGCAGCATAATAACGGCACCGCTGGCCGGGCTATCGGCCGGGGCCGGTACCATCTCCCAGGAAAGCGCATTGTAGCGGCCAGTTGGCACCTGTTGCTCATCTATCAGCACCGGCTCCGCGTTCTCGTCACCGTCCGCCAGGTCTACGGTATGCACCCCATCCAGACCGGCAGTAACGGTGGCTTGAATGGTGCCACCTTCGTGCGCATCGTAGGGCGGGTCGGCCTGATATGCGGTGATATTGTCCAGCGTCACGTAGACGTTGTCAAACGTTATGCTCCAGCCATCCTTTGTGACGAATCCCTGGCGGATAAAGTCTTCGCCGTTGGCGCGGAACTGCAACGTGCCCGTTTCTTCTCCGGTGCTGGTATTGTCGTCGCTGGCGGCGGCTGGTTCTGCGGTTGTTTCTGTAGCGGGGTCTTCATCCGCTCCTTCATCCGCTGCTGCTGCTTGCTCCTCGGTTGCAGCCGGTGCCGTGTCTTCAGACGTGGCGGGGGCTGGCTGCGACGCCGCGCCACATGCGGCGAGCGTAAGCATCCCGACCAGCACCAGCATAATGGCTGGCAACATCCGATGTCCGTTCTGCACTTTCCCTCTCCGTGATTGGTGTTTCATATCTGGTATCTCCTCTCCTCAAATGTTCTTCGTGGTATTCGTAGTTCCAATCCTAATCCTGCTCGGACCTTTGCGTCTTTGCGCCTTTGCGCGAGACCCTGCCCGGACCTTTCTGTATGCCTACCTCCCACCAGCACAATCTTTGCACACGCCCGGCAGGGCAATATGGTGCGTATCCACGCTGAAGCCATACTGCGCCGCCAGCAACGCATGCAATTGCTGACTGACCGCCGCGATCTCCTCCTGGTCAACTTCGATGACCACCCCACACTGGCGGCAGGAGAGATGCAGATGCGGGCCATGCTTTGCGGTGGCATAGACCGCGTGTCCATTGCCCAGGTCAATGCGGCTTGCCAGCCCCTCTTTCACCAGAAAATCGAGCGTGCGATAGACGGTGGCGAGGTTGACCGAACTGGCACGCGTGCGCACCTCCTCCGAGACCTCTTCGGCGGACATATGCTGCCCACTATGCGCGATGGTCTGGATGATCATTTCGCGCTGCGGCGTGATGCGGTACCCGCGCTGGCGCAGTGTTTCTATGAATGTGTGACAGTGCGGCATAGCTGGTTGTGTCGGACGGTAGACCGTGTATGCTGTTTCCTTTAGTTGCAAATATTCTTAGCTGCGAATAGTTGCAGATGAGAATATTATAGGGAGAGTGGGGGAGTTGTCAAGCTCACATGTGGAGAGATTTTTGCCAACCGCTTTGCAAAGCGGTAAAGTGTATATCGTAGCAGCGGCTTGTAGCTGCAGGATATTCACTCTTGTGACACCATGTTCGGGTGAATAGTTGAGAAAACTGCTACGATAAAGCGCATTGCAGTCGCTCATCACTCATCACTCATCACTCGTCACTGGTATGACGCATCACCGTTCTGGCGGGGTTTGTGGTTTTTTTCGACCTCATCGAAAAAAACCACAAACCCCACTCTAAAGCTTTGGCACGCGGTTGCGTGCGTTCTTTGCCGTGCGCAAGCAGCACACAAAACAGGTGAAACCTGTTCAGCCCCAGATCCCTCGATCATGTGCTACAATCAAAGAAAGCCCGATTGCTACGACCCATCACTTGCATTCCAAAGGAGACAACACCTATGACTCCCAATACCCCATCCGAACAAAAGACGCCTCCAGCAGGCGATAGCGGAGTATGACCATGCAGTTGCACTTGACCCGCAGGATGCTGCTGTCTACTCCAACCGCGGGAATTTCCACTATCACCTGGGCAACTATGAGCAGGCGATAGCGGAGTATGACCAGGCGATTGAACTTGACCCGCAACTCGCACAAGCCTACTCCAACCGCGGAAAAGTATACATGTTCCTGGACAAAGATGAGCGGGCAGAAGCCGACTTCAAGAAAGCGAAAGAAATAGAAGCGTTGAAGCGTTGAAGCGTTGAAGCGTTGAAGCGTTGAAGCGTTGAAGCGTTGGAGCGTTGAAGCGTTGGAGCGTTGGAGGGGGGGAGCGGAGGCTCACATGTGGAGACTTTTTCGCGGAAAAGAACCCCGTTGGGAATCGTCGCAGC
>CAYFVX010000853.1:0-2583 GCA_964346425.1 uncultured Chloroflexaceae bacterium
GCTCCCCTGGTTCAACTCCGTTGAGGATACTCCACGGTATTCTGTGGTGCTACCACAGATAATCATGCTCCAGAAATTGTTCAGATTTGCATGGACAGACCGTGAGAAGATTCTACCGAAAGGATATGCTATAATCCAGAAAGAGGACCTGAAAGAGGACCTGACATGCAAAGAAGGGAACCGAAAACGCGTGTCTTCTGCAACCCACCCGACATTTGAACAGGCATGTGCCGCATTGAGCACTCCTGGGATTGCCGAACGCTGGCAGGCCGTCCAGGAACGATTGCACCCCTATCTGGCTGAACTTGCCAACCATGTAGCAGATGCGCTACACCAGCGTTTTCCTTACCAATGGCATCTGTATGAGCGGAGTTACAAGTCTCAGCGTTATATCAACCGGGGCCAGGGCAAACGCTCGCCGATTGAGGAATATCATGTTGCGTTTGACCGCCCGCCGCGTGGTTGTGGTCTGCTTATCAGCGTCAATGGTGCCGAGCATTTGCTGCTGGTTGGATTGCAGCTCTGGGGCATCCGTAAGCAAGAACTGGCTCGCCTATGGGCAAATGATGCGTTTCTCTGGCGACCACTGATAGCGCGTATCGAACAGGAGGGAGATGTACGTTTCAAAGGATGGAAGGCCAGCCAGCAACAATCCCAGGGAGAGAGACAACCCGACCAGCCGCAACCAACCTGGCTGGATCGCTATCTGGCATCGCGTACTGCCAACTACCTGTGGGCTGGTTTTCGCTCTCCCTGGGACGCGCTTCCCGATAACCTCACGGAGCAGGTGCGGGAGCACATGCTGGCACTTTTTCCATTGAATGAAGCCTTGATGGAACAGGCCGAGTCCGGCGCGTTCGTTGGGCGCATGACTCTCCGGGAAGAGCGGGCACCGTTCAGCGTGTCGTCGGAGCTCCCTGAGATTGAGCAGATTGTTGAACATATCCAATCACAGTCGGTTGCCTTCAGTGAGACGATTATCCGCGCGTATCATGTAGCTCTGCAAACACGTCCGCTGGTTATCCTGCCCGGCATCAGTGGCACAGGCAAGACGTTGCTCACGCGGCTCTATGCGGATGCGGTTCACGCTATTCCCTCAACAGCCCACCCCAACCCCTATTATCTGATTGTTGCGGTACAACCAGACTGGCACAATGCGAGAGATTTGCTGGGCTACTACAATGCCCTCACCGGCTTGTACCATCCAACGCCTTTTCTGCGCTTCTTGCTCAAAGCGGTTTCCGACCCGCAGCAACGCTATTTTATTTGCCTGGATGAGATGAATCTGGCACGACCAGAGTATTATCTGGCCCCGTTGCTCTCTGCACTTGAGACAACTGAACATACTATAGACCTGGGCATCCCGGCCGAGGAAGCCCAGACGGTGACGGGCGAAACCCTGCGCCAACCTTTTCGGCTTCCTTTGAATATTTCGCTGACTGGCACGGTCAATGTGGATGAGAGTACGCATATGCTCAGCGACAAGTTGCTCGACCGGGCAAATGTGATTGAGATGACCGAGGTAGACCTTACAGCCTTCCGTGCCTCCCATCCGGTGGAACTGGATGAGTCGCTCTGGCAGATTATGTCTCAGGTTCACGCGCTGGTGGCACGCGCCGGTCACACATTTGGCTACCGGACCCTCCGTGAGATGGTACACTATATTGAACAGGCCCGCGGCACGTTTTCAACCCGCCAGGCTCTCGACTTACAAGTGAAACAAAAAGTGTTGCCGAAAATGCGGGGCGAGGATATCCCCCATTTTCGGCAGGCATTGCAAGAGTTGTTGACGTTGCTCTCGCAGGAGCAATTATCCGATAGTCGAGAGAAAGTCCAGCGAATGTTGGACCGGCTTGATGATGAAGGTTTTACTGATTTTTATGGCTACTAGCATGGGTAGAGAATTACCGGGAGGATCACATGACACAGCAGAACAATACCAACGATCATACCGCACTATTGCAGAGAATAGCGCAGCTTGAGCAAGAGAATAATGAATTGCAGCAGAAAAATAGCCGTCTGGAAGAACGGATAGACTGGCTCAAGACATTCTTTGAACGTGCGCCTATGGGGTTTGTTATCGAGAGTAAGGGGGGATGGGTTATTGAGAGCAATCGTAAGACCCAGGAGATTCTGGGTTATACGGCTGAGGAGTTGCGCGGCATGGCATTTACCGAATTTTCTCATCCCGATGATTTGTCGCAGGAGTTGGTCTTGTTTGAGAAGTTGATAACCGGTGAACACTCTTCCTACATCAATAAAAAACGCTACATTCGCAAGGATGGTTCTGTTTTTGATGGACAGGTGCGAGTCTCGTTCTTGCGTGAACCAGGCGGTACTGCACAACCAGTTGTTATCGGTATTATTGAAGAAATAGGCGACTCGTCGGTGGCACGGCATGAAGATGATGAGGCGCAAGCCTGATTTGCACTGGCGTGCAGCAGGGGATATGGTGGGGAGGTGCCTTTGTGCGGCTAAGCCGCACAAAGGCACCTCCCCATCAGTTTTTTTCGGGACTTGCCCCCTCACAACAGGTGTCACCTGTCTGGTGTGCTGCTTGCGCACGGCAAAAAATGCACGTAG
>CAYFVX010000854.1:0-2583 GCA_964346425.1 uncultured Chloroflexaceae bacterium
AGGCAGGGGGGGCAGAAACCCACGCTTGCCAACCGCCTCAATACCTTTTGGGGGTTTTTCTTTATTATGCTCTTCCAGCAACAAATCTATCAACCGTTGCGCATAGGCTTCCCCGCCGGTATCCAACAACCGTTTATTCATCCGTTGCGCATATTCCGCCCCACCCGCATCCAGCAAGCGGTCATTCAATTGTTGCTCATACACCTCACCGATAATCTCGTGCAACAAATCATCTATGTGCGGGAAGGTTTCTTGCCAGAGCCAGGCTGGACGCAACCAGAAGCCGTCAAGCACGCCTGAATGGATGCGCCCCTTATCGTCTGGCAGGATTGGCTGATATGTGCCTTGCGCAGTCCGCTGGTAGCAGGCGACGTTGCGCTGCCGTGGGCGTGGGTCTACTATCCAGTACTCTTGCACGCCAGCCTGCGCATATTCGTGGTATTTGTCGCGGCGGTCCCGCGTGACGCTTTCTTTGGAAATAATCTCAACGACCAGGTCGGCGGGGCCTTCCACCCGTTTCTCCTTCACCCGGTGCAGATGGTCGCGAGTAATGAATGCTATGTCGGGTTCGCGAGCAGCATAGTCGGGGATGAGCAACATTTCAAATGGGGCAATCAGCACCTTGCCCAGGTCAAAGAAGCGGGCATATTGCGAGATGAGCACCGTCAGGAACTCGATAACATCCTGATGCACAATGTACGGTGGCATAAAGACAATGACCTCCCCATTCACCCATTCCGCGTGCGTATCCTCGTCGGACCATTCCAGGAACTCCTCATAACTCATTTTGAGGCGATATTCGCTGGTGGGTGGCGCGTCAATCAGTGCAGGTTGCGTCATGTTGGTGTTCCTTTCATTCCATTTGGATGCGCATAGCCTCCTACGCCCTTTGAATGTATTGTAGCATAGAGTGCGAGCACGAGGGAATGCCGTTCCTTCACAACCCGATTGTAATCTCTGGTATGCAGGTGCGAGCATTTTTTGCCAGACGTAGGGGTTTGCCGGCGGCAAACCCATGCGCACCGCAGATGAAATCTGCCGAGGCTATACTCCGCAAATAGAGCATCCATCACTCATCAGCAGGATGGTAGCAGTCTTTGAGATCATCTATCACTGTATATTCGGAGGGATGGATATCGGGGTCAATGTAGGCGGCACGGCCTATCATATGTGTGGCAACTGGCGCGGTGATATAGAGGAAGATCGCCGTCGCCAGCGCACGGCTGACAATTCCCACTGTGCGAAAGTAGATCGCCACTGCCAGCAACATACACACGACGGCCAGGGTTGCAGCTTTGGACGTTGCTGACATGCGGACAAACACATCTGGCATGCGCAGCAAACCGATAGCCGCAATGACCATAAAAATAGTGCCGACCAGTAGCAAGAATATGGTTATTCCATCGAGCAGGGTTGCAAGCATAGTTATCTCCTTTCCATATAATACGCGAACGCTATGGTTCCTAGAAAGGCAATCAGCGCAATAACTGTGGCGACATCCAGGATGGCCGTCTGGTCAAAAGCAATTGCGCAGGCGGCTATGCAACCAATGCCAATGGTTGCCAGCAAATCGAGCGCAATCACACGGTCGGGCAGAGTTGGTCCACGCAGCATACGGATTGCGGTCAGTGCCACCGCGATGATGAGTAGCGGTAACACAACAACCAGGATGAGAGTGGATACATTCATGAGAAGACCTCCAGCACGCGGCGTTCAAACCCCTCTTTAATCGACTCACGCAACGATTCTCCATCATCATCGTCAATATGGATGGCATGGACATAGAGTGTTTTGCGGTCCTCGGAGACATCCAGCGAGAGCGTACCGGGCGTCAGAGTAATCAGGGTACTCAAGGTTGTCACTTGCACATCCGTCTTCACCGAAAGCGGCACAGCGACAATGCCAGGACGCAGGTTGCCAGTAGGCGAAAGCACCAACTGGGCCACGCGCAGATTGGCAACAATCAACTCTTTAAGAAAGAAGAGAACAAACAAGACAGCCCGATAGGTTTTCCAGGTGTAGCCGACCGACCGACTTTCGCCTGGCGGCAAAAGCCACAACAGGAGGTAACCAAGCACGAAGCCAGTCGCCAGATTGACAAAGGTAAATTGTCCCGTCATGGTTGCCCAGGCCAGGGCAAACAAAATGTTGAGCAGAAACATACGCTTCCTTCCTGCAAATTACGGAGCCATTGCCTGAATATGCTCGGCTGGCAAAACGGCGTGAATATACTGCTCTGGATGCAATAATTGCTCTGCGGCCTGGCTTGCCAGTTCGACAAACGGTGTCGCGACCACCCCCATGAACAGCGTCAGGAATGCCAGCACAATGATAGGTGCCAGCATAGCTCGTGGTGAAGAGACCAGCAAGCCTGGCCCATCAGTGGCCGGTGCGGTATCGGTGGGGGCTTGCTTCCAGAAAGCTTCCGCCCATATCTTGGTCATGGAAAAGAGCGTCAACACACTCACACCGAGGGCAGCCGCAACAATGGAAAAGGATTGCTGCTCCAGGGCTGCCCGCACCAGCAAAAACTTTGCCCAGAAGCCAGAGAACGGCGGCAAGCCTGCCAGCGCAAAAGCGGGC
>CAYFVX010000855.1:0-2575 GCA_964346425.1 uncultured Chloroflexaceae bacterium
CCTGCAAGGTTGAGGGTATGGCGGTCAGTCCCATGTCGGTTTTCAAGGGCCACATGCCTTCTTTATTTTCTACCAGGGCGGGTTGTTCATGCAGCATGCGGACGGTTTCTTCGACGAAGAAGGGGTTGCCCTGGCTACGCTCAACAATCCAGGTGATGACTTTGGTGTCTATCGGTTTGCCTTCCAGGTAGGTACTGGTAAGTTTTTCGACGGCGGTCAGGTCGAGGGGGCTGAGGGGAAGAGTATAATGGTGGTTCAAGCGGGTCATGGAGTGCAGCACGGGGTGTTTGTCGTTGCGCCAATCGTTGTCGTTGCTCCCATGTGGGGGGCGATAGCAGAGTATCATCATGACGGATTGCAGGGGAATGACACGGGCTACATCCAGCGCGAGTTCCCAGGAGAGGCTGTCCGCCCAGTGCATGTCATCCAGCAGGAGGAGCAGGGGGCTATTTTTTGCCCAGGCTTGCAAGAGCTGGACGATGAGGAAGGTCAGGCTGTCGCGGCGCTGGCGGGGGCTGAGACGGGTGATGGGGGTTTCGGGCAGGCCGAGGTCGAGGATGTCGTTGAGCAGCGGAAGACGTGGTTCCAGCTCGGTATCAAGTTCGCACGCCTGGTGTACGACACGCTCGGCACGCTGTTGCTGGGTGAGGCGTCGTTCCAGGTTAAAGTATTGCGAGAGTATTTCGCGCCATATCAAGTAGGGGGTTTGCTGCGCGATGCTGTCGGCGGTGCCGAGCAGAGTCATGATGACGGTTTCGTGTTGTTTTTCAAGGCGCAAGAATTCGTGGAGCATGCGGGTCTTGCCCATCCCTCCTTCGCCGGTGACGGAGACCACGCAGCCAAATCCTTGAAGGACCTGGTCAAGATGATTGTTCAGGGCGGAAAGTTCTTGCTCGCGCCCGATCATGGGGCGTTCATCGCCAAATTGCATGAGTGAGCGCAGGCCAGCGAAGCGGTAGACGCGGACGGGTTTTGCTTTGCCTTTGATCATCATGGGGGGCAGGGCTTCCAGGCTCCAGTGTTTATGCACTTCGTTGTAGGTTGGGTGGTCGCAGAGGGTGCCCCCTTCGCCAGCCATTTGCATCAAGCGGGAAGCCAGGTTGACGGCGTCGCCCATAACGGTGTATTCGCACTGGGTCGGGCTGCCAACCGGTCCGGCAAATACGGTGTCGGTTGTGATGCCGATGGCGACGCGCAGGTTCAGGTCGTGCAGTTCTTGCTGGGCATCGCGGGTGCTGTTGCTGGTGGGCAGGCTGGTGGATGGTACATTGCGACTCCATGTTTGATGGAGTTCCTGAGCGCATGCCAGCGCACGGGTCGGGTCGTCCTCATGCGCGAGTGGGGGG
Organism: uncultured Chloroflexaceae bacterium; assembly: GCA_964346425.1. Lineage (GTDB taxonomy): Bacteria > Chloroflexota > Chloroflexia > Chloroflexales > Chloroflexaceae > JAAUSY01. The sequence goes on from CAYFVX010000855.1 coordinate 1,347, forward strand.
GCACCAAAGAGGATGAGCAGTACGGTGCCTTTGTCGTCTACGGCTATTTTGTTGAGGCTCCCTTCGTAGCGATAGATGATTTTCTGGGTGACGGTGAGAAAGGTCTGGAGTTGCTTGCCCGCCTGCTGATTTGTGTAGTCCAACCCACCGAGGCCAACGAACATGACGGTCATGCGGCGCAGTTCGGCGAGCCATGCGTGTTCGCGGCCGGAGAGCCGTCTGGTTATGGCGGCCGGGACGTAATGTTGCAGGAGCTGGTCAATGTGTTCCAGTTGTTCGGTGGGAAGATGTTCCCATTCCAGCACGGTTGGCAGGGCACGATGGGGACGCGGGTAGTTGCCGCTGCTGAGCGATTGGAGGACGTTGATATCCTGGTCTTCGCTCATGATGGTGACGCAACCTTCGTTGTTTTCGCTCCACAGTTCTACCAGGGCTGCTGCCTGCGGTGAGAGGACGACCATGCCGGGGCGAGCGTGTGTTTCGGCAAAGGATGCTTGCTCGATTGCATCACCGGCGACGAGGTATTCCCATCGTTCAAAGACACCACCGATGTGGGCAGCGAGTACTTCGCCAGCACCTATGCCTATTTTTAAGGCGAGCGAGGCTTCGCCAACGCTGGTGGTGAGCGATTGAAAGTCTATCATGGCGATCTGCATGTCTATGGCGGCATACATGGCGTAGAGCATGGCGGTGGTGATGGAGTCGCCAGGCATGTCATCTACGCGGAAGATGGCGGTGATGGCGTCGCCACTCAGGCGGACGACCTGTCCACGGTAGCTTTCGATATGGGTTATCATGCGGGTGAAGTAGAGGTTGAGCAGTGAGGTGAGTTCTTCGGCGCCTGCGGAGCTTTTGCGGCTCAGGGCTTCGGTCAGGGCGGTGAAACCACTGACATCGGCAAAAAGGATTGCCGCTTGCAGACACTCTGCATGGGCACGCATGTGAGCCGCTATATCGCCACCATCATTTGCCCGTGCATGCATGGTGCGCACGACCGGTGTTGGTGCAAAGGCTGTCAGGGTTGTGATTCGGTCTACCAGCACTCTCTCATTACCTCTCGACATCACCACGTGCTCTGCCCGGATTCCGTCGTGCTTTTATAGTATAGCACTTTTGCTGATTTTGCGGATAGCGTTTCATCATACCATAAATTTGCTGATTTTGCAGTTCTGGGAAGCAAGATAAGTGTCCAGAAGTGGGGGTCATACCATGTTCGCTTGAATGGTTAC
>CAYFVX010000856.1:0-2572 GCA_964346425.1 uncultured Chloroflexaceae bacterium
GTCTGTTTCAAAGTCGAACGCACTGCGCCCGATGCAGTCGGCTGGCTCCAGACCAAAAATACGTTGCGCAACATGGTTGACGAATGTGAAACAGACGGATGCATCTACCTGCACGATCAGGTCATCGGTGCCTTCCACAAATTCGCGGTAGCGTTCCTCACTGGCACGGAGGGTTGCCTCTGCCTGTTTGCGTTCGGTGATATCGCGCACAATGACCTGCATGGCTGGTTGCCCTGCGTAGGTCAGCGGTGCGGCCGCAACTTCTGCCGTAAACTCGCTGCCATCAAGCCGCAACAGGCATTCTTCAATCAGCGCAGCCGGTTGCCCGCCTGCCGCCATCTGTTGGATACGCTGGCGCACGATGGCGTGATAGTGCGGCGCAACAAAATCCAGCACCGGTTTGCCGATGAACTGCTCAGCACTCGTCCCGCCCAGCATACGGACACCGGCCGGGTTAATGAAGACGATATTTCCCAGGCTATGGATCAGTACCATATCTGGCGAGAGGGCAACCATCGCCTGGTAGCGATGCTGCATTTCATCCTGTGCCTGCGCAGCCTGGCAGGTTGCAAGCTGTGCTTCGAGCTCGGCAACTCGCTTGTGCAACGCATCGTTTTCTGTCTGTACTGTTTCACGTTCAATGCTCATCACTCACCACTTTTTGACTCTGATGGTAACGTCCGTCCAACTCCTGGGAGCGCAGGCGGCTCGCCTGCCCCAGGCAGGGGTTTGGCACCGCCAACCCCCTATCTGATAACCAATCCCCCCTTTACCATCAGAGTCCTTTTTGCCGCAGGGCCTGCTGCACCCGCGCATACTCTGCTTCGATACTGGCAACAGCCTCCTCAACACCTTGCAGATTACCCGTGCGTCCCATCATTTCCAGCTCTTTGCACTGCTGCGAGAAGTGCAACGCGCCCAGTTGCGCACTGCTCGACTTGAGCGCGTGCGCAATCTGGTAGAGTTGCGTCGAATTATTATCGTCCAGGGCGGTATGAATGGCTTGCAGCTTGTTGGGTGTATCGTCGAGGAAAATGTTGATCAATTGCGGCGCAAGCTCATCCATTGTGGCGAGAAACTGGCGATGGGCCGTCGGGTCAAGCGGCCCATCCACAGCAGGCTCGGCCGCAGCCGGCAGCGCAGGCGGCTCGCCGGCCTGGGAGCGGGCAGGCTGCCCGCGCTCCCAGGCTTTCCCATCATCAATCCCCCCTTTACCAACAGCGTCTACAAGGGGAGAAGAGGAGCTTCCGAAGCCCCTCTCCCTGGATGGGAGAGGGGTTTGGGGAGAGGGTGAAAGCGCAGGGGCAGAAACCGTTACATTCGCGTGTATGTGCGTCCCCCCTGTCTGGTTCTCGGCAGCAACCCCTTGCTCGCTCGTTTGCTCGACAGGCTGTGTATCCGCTATCGTTTCCCTTTGCTCATCCCCAACCGCCTGTTGCACTTCCCCACGCGGGCGTCTGGCATTTACCTGATACAATCTTTCCAGCAACTCTTCCACGCGCACCGGCTTGCCGATGTAGTCATCCATACCGGCCGACAGACACCATTGTCGGTCCCCTTCCATCGCACACGCAGTCATCGCAATAATCCGTGGTTGCTGACTGGCAGGCCACTGCGCCCGAATGCGCCGGGTCGCTTTCACGCCATCCATTTCTGGCATCTGCACATCCATCAAGATAACATCATACGATTTGCGCACCAGCGCATCCAGCACCTCCTGCCCATTGGCCGCCACATCCGCCCGATAGCCCATCTTTTCCAGCAAACGGAGCGCAACTTTCTGGTTGATGGTATTGTCTTCTGCCAGCAGAATATGCAGCGGGTGCTGCAACCCCATCTGTTCATCCACCGGCAGATATTTTGCATGCGCTGGTTGCGCTTCAAGCGGTTGATCCCCCAGCAGGTGGAGCAGCGTTTCATACAACACCGCCGGGCGCACGGGCTTCACCAGAAAGTGCGTCACAGGTGCAGAAGGTAATCGGCGGATTTCATTGCGCAACGCGATAGACCCCAGCGCAACAATCGGCAGACCGGGCAGCGGACATTCGGCATGCAAGCGGGTTGCCAGCACCAGCTCTTCAGCGGCTGGCATCGGCAGGGGCATATCCAGCAACACCACATCGCAGGTTTGCTGCTGGCGTATCCAATCCAACCCATCATCTATCGAACTGACTACCTGCACATGCATGCCCCACCGGACGGCGTAGTGTTCAAGCAACTGCTGGTTGGTAGAACCACTGCCAATAATAAGCACCTGCTTCTGCTGCAAATAGGGCTGATCGGTAGCCAGAAACGCGGCTGGTTCGGTTTCGACTGGCTCTGCCGTAAACGTAACGTGAAACGTTGACCCTTCACCCTCCACACTTTCCGCCCACATGGTGCCGCCCATCAGCTCGGCCAACCGTTTGCTGATAGCCAGCCCCAGCCCGGTGCCGCCATATTTGCGCGTCGTTGAAGCATCTATCTGGCTGAAGGACTGAAAGAGACGGTTCAGAAGATCGGCCGCAATCCCAATCCCCGTATCCTTAACGTGCAAGTGATGAGTGATGCGTGATGCGTGATGAGACTCCAC
>CAYFVX010000857.1:0-2571 GCA_964346425.1 uncultured Chloroflexaceae bacterium
CCCAGGCAGGGGTTTGGCGGTGCCAAACCCCTGCCTGATAACCAATCCCCCCTTTCCCATCAGAGTCCACAAGGACTCTGATGGGAAAGGGGGGATTGGTGGTAGAGACGTTGCACGCAACGTCTCTACCACCGCATCTATTCGTGGTATTCGTGGTTCCAGTCCTGTCCGGACCTTTGCGCCTTTGCGCCTTTGCGCGAGGCCCATATCCTGCACTTGTCATTGCAGACAAGCAATGCTTCAATATCCCTACAAAGAGACAGCAAGACTATTGACAACATAAAAGGAAAAGTCCTATGGCAAGCAAAAAAGGCAATCGCATTGTTATCAAACTGAAAAGCACGGAAAGTGGTCATCAGTACACCACGCAGAAGAACCGCAAGAACGATCCCAGCCGGCTCGAACTGCGTCGCTATGATCCCATCTTGCGCCGTCACGTGCTGTATCGTGAAACGAAATAACTCTCTCTCCCGCCCGCGCCCGCTCCCAAAGCAGGAAAGGGGATGGCAGCGTGCCGTCCCCTTTCCTGCTTCGGATTCTCTGGCTTTCCCCCTCCTGAAACAATCTAATCCACCAGCTCTATGCCATGCATGGCACACCGTTCATGCACTGCTTGCAGGGCCGCCAATGAAATTAAAGACACCCCGTACCTTTTTGTCCGGATGAAGATGGGTAGCCTGCGCTAACCCTTCTTTTGCCTGGGTTGGCACATCGGGTCATTGAAGCAGTATGGCAATAAGCAGGCATGGTATAATCAATCAGCTTGTATGTCTATGTGCTAAAGGGGAATATGTGTTGTGAGCGAGGAACCAAAACGGGTCATTGTCCTGGAAAAACTTGGTGAAGGAATACCCGTTCTGCTCGATGAAATGATAGGCTTCTATCGGTTGAATTGTATGGTGTGCTTTGATGTAAATAACCATACAAGTGGGGTTGTTATCACGGTACATTATGACAAAGAAACGTATATATTCGAGGTTCTCTGGGATGGCACGGTAACCGATGAACACCGCAGAGCTTTGAATGATGACACCAGGCGAGTGGATCATGCAGCGTGTGGACTGGCTCTCAACGTTCTGCGAGAACTGACCGAATACACGGGCTATCTCCAATCTGCAATCGGAAGCAGTATTGATTATTACCTGCAACCGCAAGACGTGGATGAAACCCTTATCTTCAATGGAGCCGCACGTCTTGAAGTATCTGGTATACTGAAAGAAAATCCTGAGACGGGAAACACCGTCGAAAAACGATACAAAGAAAAACTTCGACGCTTACAGAAAACAGAGCATGAACGAGACTACATCATTATTGTCGAGTTCAGTGTTCCCTGGTCAAAGATGGGATGCCATGAGTAGCGTTCGCCAGTATCATACCCAGGCAATGGAATATGCCCAACGAGCACTCATCGCTCGGCACGAAGGGCAGGCAGTGCATGCCCGTGATATGGCACGTCAGGCATATGAACTTGAAGTGCAGGCTCTCAAACTGGTGCCAAACGAACCATCAGCGCAGCCGACCCGGGCAATTCTTTCCCGTAGTGCAGCATCGCTGGCCTATCAGTGTGATGAATTTCAACAGGCCCGCGCTCTCGTGCTTGAGGGGCTGCAATACGCACCTCCTGCGCATGTCCGCGATGAACTGCTCACGCTGCTGCAACAGATTGACGCTACGCTCGCTGCTCAAGCGCAACCTCTGCGGGTACGAGAAGATGAAGAAACCCGGGGGCCTGAAAGTGCAGATACACCAGAGGACAATGAAGCAGAATATACCGACATACAAGTAGAAGGCATCATAGATTTCGCGTCCTCGCGGCATCCAGCAGAAGTCATGGGGTTGACCACCGATGAGGGCAAAAAATACACCATTTTCGTGGTTGAAGCAATGGATGAGTATGTCCGCACCTTTTACAAGCGACGGGTTATCGTGCTTGGCAAAACATCCAAAGATAGCTCAAAGATTTTCCTGGATGCTATTCAAAACACGAGTTGAGGATTATAGACTTGAGAAAACCCTATCCTGACGCTGCAACTATCGCAACCCGTTTTCTTTGCGTCGCTCAGCCAACCACGCCCTGCGTTCTTCAGGGGACATTGCTGATAGTCTATTGACCAGATCGGCGTTATCATCATGGTCAGCATCAGCAGAAGCTTTCACTTCAAACACAAGAAACTCGCCATTCTCGGCAATGATATCGACCACCGGCTTGATATTCATGTTCGGGTAATATAGTTGAGCAAACTGGTGCATTCGAGCGCATTGCAGACACTCATCACTCATCACTCATCACTGGGGTATCACCCCATAAGCGCGAACGTAAGAGGTATTGAGGCATAGGGATGTCTCCTTTATCTCCACGTCTGCCCCCCTTCCCCCTGCCCCTTCCTCCACAAGGACTCTGATGGGAAAGTCCGTCCAACTCCTGGGAGCGCAGGCGGCTCGCCTGCCCCAGGCAGGGGTTTGGCACCGCCAAACCCCTACCTCTATTACCCAAACCCCTCCTTTACCATCAGAGTCACAAGGGGGGAAGGGGTGACGGAAGCCCCTCTCCCTGGATGGGAGAGGGGTTGG
>CAYFVX010000858.1:0-2567 GCA_964346425.1 uncultured Chloroflexaceae bacterium
CTCTCTGTGCCTCCGTGTCTCCGTGGTGAAAAGAAACTATTCATCCGACCCTGGTATCCCCCACCAGCGCCAGCACCCCCGCCTCATCCAGCACAGACACCCCAACCTCCTGCGCCTTTGTGAGCTTACTGCCCGGATTCTCGCCAGCCACCACATAGCTGGTCTTCTTGGAAACGCTCCCCGTCACTTTGCCACCATGTGCCTGAATAAGCTGGCGGGCCTCTTCGCGTGTCATATTCGGAAGCGTGCCGGTGACCACAAACGTCTTGCCGGCCAGCGTCGTTTGCTGTGGGCGACGGGTCACCTCCGCCTCCATCGTCACACCAGCCGCCCGCAACTTCTCCACAAGCTGGCGGTTCTCGGGCTGCTGAAAAAACGTGACGATACTGTTTGCCAGCACCGTCCCGATGCCCGCAATCTCCTCAAACTCCTCCTGAGAAGCCTGCATAATTCGGTCAAGACTGCCAAAATACTGCGCCAGTTGCTGCGCCGCAACCGTGCCAATGTTGGGAATACCCAGCCCCACCAGCACGCGGTCAAGAGGTTGCTGCTTCGACTGCTCAATCGCCTGCAACACATTCGATATCAGCTTACTCCCATACCCCTCCATCCCCGCAAAATCCTCGGCCCGCAGGCTATACAAATCGGCCACATCCTGGATAAGCCCCTGCTGCATAAACAACTCGGCCTGCCGCTCGCCGATACCCACAATATCCATCGCACTACGACTGACAAAATGCTCCACGCGGCGCACCAGTTGCGCAGGACAGGTGGTCGTATTGGGGCACCGCCATGCCACCGCATCCTCGCCCCGCACCAGCTCCGTGCCACAGGCCGGACAATGCGATGGAAACGTATATGGTTGCTCACTCCCATCGCGGCGGCCCAGCACCGGTCCAATAACATACGGAATAACATCGCCAGCCCGCTTGACCGTCACATAATCGCCAATACGAATATCCCGCTGCGCAATATGGTCTGCATTATGCAGACTGGCATTGCGCACCACCACCCCGCTCAACTCCACTGGCTCCAACTCCGCATTGGGGGTCACCACCCCGGTGCGTCCCACATTCACGACAATATTCTGCACGCGGCTCACCGCCTCCCGTGCCGGGAATTTATACGCAATTGCCCAGCGCGGGTCGCGTCCCACCACGCCAAGCTCGGCCTGCAAGCGGAAATTGTCTACCTTGACCACGACGCCATCCGCTTCATACTCCAGGCTATCGCGCTGCGCCATCCACTCCTGACAATACGCCACTACCTCATCAAACTGTGCAAACCGCCGAATATCTTGATTGACCGGAAAGCCATACGCGCGCAAAGAGCGCAACGTTGCCCACTGTGAAGATAACCCTACCTCTGCCGCATTGCCCACGCCATAGGCAAAAAAGCGCAACGGACGTCTGGCCGTAATAGCCGGATCCTTCTGGCGCAACGAACCGGCGGCCGCGTTGCGCGGATTGGCAGCCACGCGCTCGCCTGCCGCACTCAACTGCTCATTAAGCTGCTCAAATTCTGCAATGCGCATATATACCTCGCCGCGCACCTCCAGGCTGGCAGGCGCGGCATGGGCAGCATGGGCAGCATCCATCGCAGCATCCAGAAAACTTGCCTGTACAGGGGTCTCCTCTGGTGGCTGGCCTGCTTGCGGCACTACGCGCAACGTCAGCGGGACACTCTGCACCGTGCGCAGATTGGCGGTAATATCCTCGCCCACCTCGCCATCGCCCCGCGTGCTGCCCAGCACCAGCCGCCCATGCTCATAGCGCAACGCCACCGCCAGCCCATCTATCTTGGGCTCAACCACGAACTCAGGCGTAATCCCATCGCCCAGCAAACGACAGACCCGCTCATACCACGCGTGCAACTCCTGCGCATCAAACGCATTTGCCAGCGAATACATCGGGTGGCGATGCTGCACCTTCGCAAAATGGCTGGCTGGTGGCGCACCGACCCGTTGTGTCGGCGAATCAGGCGTCACAGAGGCAGGATGCGCAGCTTCGAGCGCACGCAATTCCTGCATCAACTCGTCATACTGCGCATCGCTGATAACCGGGTCGTCCAGCACATAGTAGCGATAATTATGCTCGTGTATCTGCGCACGCAACTCCGCAATGCGTTCTGCAATAGCAATATCAGAAAAAGTACTCATCCTTGAACCCATAACTCCTGGAAGGCTTTACGATGAAGGCTTTCCATCGCCAACCACGCGCCTGCGGCGCAGCCTTGTATCTGTTGTCATTTCATGCTCCATGAATTATACTACACCCCGCTGTGCTTGCCAGATTTCACGGTTTCTGCTAGGATAGCCGTCAGCACATATCCAACCAATCATTGCACGTTCCGCCAGGGAAACGGCTGGCGGGTAATACCAGGTTCGGATGAAGAATGAAAAAAAACTGCCCGAATCTTTGCCCGGATGTCCGGACTTTGCGCCCTTTGCGTCTTTGCGGTTCGTTGAACTCATTACCCGAATGAGGTATAAAATGATTGCCGTCACACGCCCCGCCTGGCTGCTGGAACCAACCCCAAACCAGTGGAGGCAGCAGCACGAAAACAGG
>CAYFVX010000859.1:0-2566 GCA_964346425.1 uncultured Chloroflexaceae bacterium
TGGCGTTCCTGGCGTCCTGGCGGTTTCTCTCACTCTTCAAACGTATCTGGTATCATTCCCTACCATGAGCCAGGTTTTTACGTTGTGGTGGTGTTTTTTGGAAGTTTCCCCCCATCCTCAGCCTCAATCCATCCCCTTCGCAAAGCGGGAGACCGCGAAACTTAATGCGTGTTGCACCGCTGGTTCCATGCCCATGTTCCCAGATGACCGGGCTGCACGGCCTGCGTATCTGGATTGCGTTCTATGCGCCCGTGTTCAAAGTATTGCACGGTGATTGTTTGACCGCCAATCGTTTCCGTCATTTCGCCGGATATGGCCGCCCCGAATCGCCAGGGACCGAGCAGGTTTTCATACAGTGACCAGAATTCGCCCTGGACATTGTAGCCGGTTTCGGGAAAGTAGCGGGCATTGGGGAGTGGGGTATGCGATGGTGGTGCGACGGTGTGGTTGGCAAGTGCCTGGGAGCCTATGGCGAGCGGACGGATGACGCGCATAGTCTGCGCTGGTCGTCCTATGTGGTCGAAGTCGGGGTCGTAGAATGATTCTTCGTGGAATTCTAGCACGGCCGCTTCAAAGTATTGCACCACTCGACCATCTTCGGGCAGCACAAATGCCTCGCTGAGCGGCAAACCAAAGGTGCCGCGTCCACCCAGATAATCCCAGGCCCGCCGAAACCAGCCTTTGACATAGTGTCCACTTGCTGCAATGAGCTTTGGCGCACGTTCGCCGCTGTGGTGTGGCTGTTCCTCTACGATGTGTGGATAGGCTGTCTGCGATATGCCCGGCAGGGGTGCGGCTGTATAGGCGCGAAATGAGCTGGCGGCTGGTTTAAGCGTGTCATCTGCGCGATAGAGACCGAAGTGTTCTTCGCGGCTATCCCAGCGGCTGGTCGGGCCAGAATCATAATCGCGCAAGGTCCAGGCAAAGACACCGGTCACTTTGCCTTCGGTGGATTGCAGGATGGTACGGTAAACTTCGGCCTGCTGTGCTTCGGTGTAATCGGGTTGTGAGCATGGGGGGCCACTGGGCCAACCAAATTCTTCGATGATGATTGGCTTGTCTGTCTGCGCACGCACAACGTCAATTTGCCGCGCTGCATCGGCGGCGTTGTAGATATGGACGCTCACGAGGTCGCTATAGTCAATGACACGCCGTCCGTCGGGGCCAGGCCGTAGCAGATTTTCGTAGTTTGCCATACCAACGGTGACCAGATGATGGGGGGCTATTTCGTGGATAACATCGGCCATGCGGCCAAGCCAGGTGAGCACCTGGTCAACGTTGCCTTTTTCCCGCCAGGAAGGGTAGTTGTCTGGTTCGTTATGGATATCCCAGGCAATAATCCGTTCATCGCCGACGAAGTTGCCCAGGAAGCGTTCCAGATAGCGAATGTTTTTGCGTTCTTCTTTGCTGCCCGGTTCGGGAAAGTTGTCGTAGAAGTCGAACAGCGTGACGATGAGGCGCAGGTCTAAATCGGCGGCAATCTGGCTGATATTGCGCATGCGCTCAATCAGACCATCATCTACGAGTCCATCACCTGACACGCCGTAGGGCACCAGAATACGGACGGCATTGATGCCAAGCTGGTCTTGCGCCATACGTAGCTCGCGTTCCATCTGGGGCCCATTCCAATGATCCCACATTTCCACCCAGGGGAGATGTTGCGGGTAGTAGTTGACGCCTTTAAGCCGCACGGTTCGCCCAGCAACGACCAGTTGTGAACCTGCCGCTTCGATAAACCCGCCTGGCGGCTGGGGACCGGCCGGATTTTGCCATTCGGGAGAGATGGTGACGCCGGCGGGTTGCTCGCCGGCTATCTCCCGTCCCAGCAACCCGATGAGGACGCCGTCTGTGCCGTGGTCTTCAAAGCGTGCTCGTTCAAACCACTGGACGGTCGCGGTCTGCCCATTGCTCAGCGTTTCGCTTCTCGCTGACGTGAGCGGCAGGCCAAAGAGTGCGACACTTTCACCTTCGCTGATACCGGGCGTGCCCAGTTCAAGCCCGTAGCTGCGCCAGGTTGCCAGGAATGGCTCGCAAATATTCTGGCCGGTCTGCGCAAAGAAGAGACAGTCGGCCCGGGGAGCGGCTGGTTCCGACGGCGTTGGGAGCAGTTCGCGCCCCAGGTGGCTGAGCAAAATGTTGAAGGGGACTGGATTGGTCGGGTGGTATTCCAACTGCACACGCTCGAAGAGTTGCATGACAATGGTGCCATCCGTGGTCTGTTGGTCATAGGCTGCGCTGAGCGGGTAGCCAAAAATGGGCAAGCTCCCTTGCTGTTCCCAGAAGGCGAGAAATCGCTCGTCTATGCAGTGGGTGATGCCGGGTATGTCGGGAAAACACCGGGGAGCTGCCCGCAGTGGTTGGGCAGGCAGGAGGGAGAGGAGCATGACGACAAGCACGAAGAACAGAAGTATTCTGGTTTTCATCATTGGCTATATCCTTTCTCACCGCACATGGTGGACTCTGTTGGGAAAGTCCGGACAGGTTTCACCGCAAAAGCGCAAAGAGTGCAAATTATTTTACCATAAAACTCTGCGCTATTTTGTTCTTGATTATTAATGGCTTTTAC
>CAYFVX010000860.1:0-2538 GCA_964346425.1 uncultured Chloroflexaceae bacterium
CTGCTACGATTCCCAACGGGGTTCTTTTCCTCGAAAAAGTCTCCACATGTGAGGCAGGGGGTATCGGGTTTGCGGCAAAGCCGCAAACCCGATACCCCCTGCCCTACTCCTCATCTACCCAGTCAAACGTGCGCGTCACCGCCTTCTTCCAGCCAGCATACAACCGCTCGCGCTCTTGCTCATCCATCAGCGGTTCCCATCGCTTATCAATCTGCCAGTTCTGGCGCAGCTCCTCCGTGTTCTCCCAGAAGCTGGTTGCCAGCCCGGCCGCATAAGCAGCCCCCAACGCCGTCGTTTCCGAAATTTTCGGCCGCACCACCGGCACGCCCAGAATGTCGGCTTGAAACTGCATCAGCAGATTGTTATGCACCATACCCCCATCAACCTTGAGCTCCGTCAACATAATGTCGGCATCCTTTGCCATCGCGTCCAGCACCTCGCGCGTCTGGTATGCGGTGGCCTCCAGCGTGGCCCGTGCAATATGGCCTCGATTAACGTACCGGGTCATGCCTGCCAGCACCCCCCGTGCATTCGATTGCCAGTATGGAGCAAACAAACCGGAGAAAGCAGGGACAAAATAGACTCCTCCATTATCCTTGACCAGATTTGCCAGCAACTCCACCTCGGCACTACTCGTAATCAGCCCCAGATTGTCACGCAACCACTGCACCAGCGCACCGGCAATCGCAATACTTCCTTCCAGCGCATACATCGTTGGTTTGCCCTCAACCTTGTAGCCCACGGTCGTGACCAGACCGTGTTGGGAATAGATGCTATTCGGGCCGGTATTGATGAGCACAAAGCACCCCGTCCCATAGGTGTTTTTGCCATCCCCACCGTTATAACATGCCTGCCCCATCATAGCAGCCTGCTGATCGCCAAGCATACCGGTCACCGGTATATCTTCCAGGTCGCCCTGTGCTTTGCCATAGACAAAACTGCTCGGTCGTATCTCTGGCAGCATCGCGCGGGGAATCTGCATCGCCTGCAAAATATCGTCATCCCAGTCGAGCGTTTGCAAATTCATCAGCATCGTGCGGCTGGCATTGGTCACATCGGTCACATGCACCCCACCCTTTATACCGCCGGTCAGGTTCCAGAGCAGGTAGGTATCAATCGTGCCAAACAACGCATCCCCAGCCTCCGCAGCCGCTCGCAGCCCTCCAATGTTTTCAAGCAACCACATAATCTTGGGGCCAGAAAAATACGTCGCCAGTGGCAAGCCGGTCTGGGCGCGGAAACGGTCAATATCACCTTGTCCTTCCTGCATGAGCCGCTGGCAAATATGGGTGGTGCGCGTATCCTGCCAGACAATCGCATTGGCATACGGCCGGCCGGTAGAGCGATTCCATACGACGGTCGTTTCGCGTTGATTGGCGATACCGATAGCTCCAATCTCGCCAGGGTCTATAGTGCTATGGTGCAGTGTGGAACGAATAACACTCCGCGTGCGCTCCCATATCTCATCCGGGTCGTGCTCCACCCAGCCGGGTTGCGGGTAAATCTGCTCATGCTCTTTCTGGTCTGAACAAACAATTTCACCTTCGCGATTGAACACAATAAAACGCGTACTCGTTGTGCCCTGATCAATCGCAGCAATGTACTTTTCCATGACAAGACCTCTTCTCACTATTTTCAGGAATGCCAGTCGCTGCCCAGGATTGATGGGGAACCTTCCGCATTATCCCGACACGGCTTGCAAGGATGGCCTGTGGACCTGCAACATACACCCAGGCTCGCACAGACTGTTCTCTTGCATAAACGGTCCAACATCGTCGTTCATACATCGTTGTCTTTGCTCCTTCCACATACCCTTCCAGCCAGTCAATATCCGCCATCGTTTGCGTATAGCATGCGCTCTTGACCCGGACCAGCGTTCCCACCACGCGGTCGGTTGGCTGCACCAGGTCCGCTGTGGTCGCCAGGTAGGGGTAGCGTCCATCGCTATACAATGCAGCCCCCACTATCCAGGCAGGATATTCTTCCGTTGTGCGTCCCGCAAGAAAGGCGGAATAGTTTTCTGCGCCGGGGACGAGCGTTCCATAGACAAACAACGGGAGTTTTGTTTTTGACATAATAACAAGCCTTGTCTGCTGGACTGCTGCAAAAGAACATGCGCCTTGAGACGTTGTTGGTTCCACCATCTCTTGTGCAGTCCTTTTATTCGGATAAGAACTCAAACCAAAGATGAACACAGATGAACACAGATTACTCTGTTCTCTGCATCTCTGCACCTCTGCGTCTCTGGGTTTCATACATCATCAAGCGGAAGATGGTATTATGCCTGGTTCTCTGCCGCAGCACGTAGCGCACGCATATTCCCCCAGGGAGCTACCGTCGGCACCACGCAGCCGGTGGAAAGCCCCATGCGACGTCCGCCTGTCTCCTGAATGGCCGCCTTCGCCAACTGCTGCACCAGTTCGGGCGAGCCTTCAACGATCTCTTCCTGGCTGATACCGCCAATTACCAATCCCTTGAAGCTCTGAAGCCCCTCTTTCAGGCTCGGACCGGTTTCGCGGTCGTGCCAGTTTAATGCAT
>CAYFVX010000861.1:0-2530 GCA_964346425.1 uncultured Chloroflexaceae bacterium
ATCAACCATCCGTGCCGCATCGAACGGGAATAATTTATTTTGGTGAGCCGGTTAATAAGAGTGAATTTAGGAAAGGGTTGGGGGGGTGATTTTTGTGGGTCGCTCTTCGCTGGTGGTGCGTGTGCATGTGTATGGCGAAAATGGGTTGAGCGGCAATCGCCGCCTCTGTACGACGGGCTATTTTAGCATGGTCTCTATCTCGCCGGAAGGCAAGGCAATGCCGATCCAGACGGGCTTGATGCTTGAGGATGAAACGGCGCGTGAGGAGTGGGTTATCGGCAAGCGTATCCACGAAGCGATTGTCTCGCGGCGAGCGTAGGCGGAGCAAAGGGGAGAGAGGATAGTGGGTAGTGGGTGGCCGATGATGAAGATGCACGTCGCCTCTGTTGGTAAGGACCGGACAGAGCCGCACGCAAAGGCGCAAAGACGCAAAGGGACGCGCAGGGCCGCACGCAAAGGCGCAAAGCTGCATGGGGCCGCGCAGGAGCTGTTTTTTGCCAGCAGAGTCCGACGCCGGCCGCGGTGGTGGCTGGTGGTATTGCTCATTTGTGTTTTTGGCTGGTGGCTGGTGGGGTGTGATGTGGTCTCGATTGAGCTAGAAACTTCGCCAGGCCCGGCACAGCCGGGCGTATCGTCTGGGCAAGAACCAGTCCAGGGGGAGCAACCCATCGCAGTTACTTTGCCGCCCACCGCCACACCATTGCAGCCAACGGATAGCGGCTGGATGCGTGTGGAGGCAGGGATAGAGTTGCGGCGGATGCGCGTACTCCATCGGGGGATGCTGACGCCGGTGGCTATTGTGCGGCTGGACCCCGCGCTGGTGCATTTTCACGCGGGGTATGCACCAGCGCAACCGCAGGGGATGGCTGGTTGGTGTGCGCAGGAGGGGTTGGTGGCGGCTATCAATGGCGGTTTTTTTGATGAGCAGTATGCTGCAACTGCGCTGGTGATTAGTGGGGGCACCCCCTACGGCAGTAGTTATCAGGGGCAGGGGGGGATGTTTGCGGTGGATACGGCCGGGCAGGTGTCGCTCCGCTATCTAGCGGAGCAACCCTACCAGCCAGGCGAGCCGTTGCGCGAGGCGATCCAGAGCTGGCCGATGCTGGTGCTACCCGGTGGCAGGGTAGGCTATAGCAATCCGCACCAGGGCGAGCCAGCCCGCCGCAGTGTGCTTGCGCTTGACCGCGCCGGGCGGGTGTTGTTGATGGTTTTTCCTGGCAATGCGTTCACGCTGCATGAGCTAGGGGCGTGGCTGCTGGCGAGCGATATGGAGATAGACGCTGCGCTCAATCTGGATGGCGGCTCGTCAACGGGTATGTGCGTGCAGGGTGGCGGTCAGCAGGAGCGGATTGATGCGTTTAGCCCGTTGCCGATTGTGTTGATGGTGGGGCGGTGATACCAGTTACGCACTACGCACTACGCACTCCCCACTCTCACTCCCCACTTGCAGCAGCCGTCGCGTTGCTGACGCTGATGAGCGTTTCCAGGCGGGCGAAGGCATGGCCGTCGTCCAGGCTCTTGCGGGCAAGCTCCATGCCGGTGGCAATATCATCAACCAGGTCGCCAGCCAGTAGCGCGGCCGCCGCATTCAGCAGCACAATATCTCGCTTTGGCCCTTGCTCTTTGCCTTCCAGGATAGCGCGGGTGATGGCGGCATTCTCCTCGGCAGTACCGCCAGCCATTGCTTCGCGGGGGGCACGCTCCAGCCCCAACTCATCTGGGTCAACGATGTGTCGCTCCGGCTCCTGGTTGGGCCGCACTTCATAGTAGAGGGCTGGCCCACTCAGGCTTAGCTCATCCATGCCGCCATCGCCATGCACCACCAGCGCGTGGGTTATATCGAGACAACTGAGCGCGTAGGCGATTTTCTGCGCAATCAATGTGCTGGGCACGCCGATAACCTGATGGCGAACCCGCGCCGGGTTGGTGAGTGGCCCCAGCAGGTTGAAGACCGTGCGGATGCCGATTTCGCGGCGCACTGGCCCGGCAAAGCGCATGGCCGGGTGAAAGTTGGGAGCATACATAAAGCCAATCCCGGCCTCTTGCATGCAGCGCACCACATCCGCCACATCCAGGTCTATCCGCACACCCAGGGCATCCAGCACGTCCGCACTGCCCGCCGAACTGGACATAGCCCGATTGCCATGTTTGGCAACGGTCAATCCCGCCCCGGCAACCACAAAGGCGGTGGTGGTACTGATATTAAATGTCTTGAGTCCATCACCCCCGGTTCCACAGGTATCTATGGCGATGCCCTCATAGGGCACATATGTCGCTTTCATCTGCATCACTTCCGCCATACCAGCTATCTCGGTGTGCGTCTCTCCCTTGAGGCGCAGGGCTGTCAGGAAAGCGGCAATTTGTGCGGGGGTAGCACTGCCAGTCATGATTTCTTCCATCACGGCGGCCGCTTCTTGCTGTTCGAGGTTTTTGCCGCCCGTCACGGCAATAATCGCATCACGAATCACCACAGCGTCTGCTACTTTCTTTGTGTTCAAATGTACTCGAAAGTACGCTTTGTCCAGTTCTG
>CAYFVX010000862.1:0-2527 GCA_964346425.1 uncultured Chloroflexaceae bacterium
AGGGGTTTGGCGGTGCCAAACCCCTGCCTGGGGCAGGCGAGCCGCCTGCGCTCCCAGGGTTGTACAGGTTTCCCAAAAGAGTCCCCAGGGGTGGAAGGGCGGCGTCCGAAGTCCCCCTTGATGGGAGAGGGGTTTGGGGAGAGGGTGTCCACCGTCCACCATCCACCATCTTCCGCCCACCGTCAATGGCCCACGCTACCACACGTGAAAGGAGACAGATAATATGAACCGCGCACAACTCATCGAAGAGCTACAGCGCATTGTTGGCCGATCCGGGGTGGTAGATGACCACCACGCACTGATGACCTATAACGCCGATGGCTGCATGATGGATACACACGCGCCAGACGTGGTGGTTGTGCCCAGAAGCAGCGAACAGGTCGTTGAAGTCGTCAAACTGGCAAATCGGACCAATATTCCGGTAACGGCTCGCGGGGCTGGCACGGGACTCTCCGGCGGCGCAACCCCGCTGCAAGGGGGCATTGTCGTCAGCTTTGCCCGCATGGACCAGGTGCTAAAAATAGACGCGCCCGATCATCGCGCCATTGTCGAGCCAGGCATTATCAACTTCGAGCTTTCCGAATACCTCAAGCCATACGGCTATCATTTTGCCCCCGACCCCTCCTCGCAGAAAACATGTACGCTCGGCGGCAATATCGCCAACAACAGCGGCGGCCCCCACTGCCTCAAATACGGCGTCACATCCAACCACATTCTGGCCCTGGAACTCATTTTGCACGATGGCACGTTGCTCTGGACCAGCGATGGACTGCCGGATGCGGCTGGCTATGACCTGACCGGCCTGGTAGTGGGCAGCGAAGGCACCTTTGGCCTGGCAACGCGCATTATGGTGCGGCTAACCGCCCTGCCAGAAGCCAACCGCGTCGTGCTGGCCCTCTTCCCCACCATCGCCAGTGCCAGCCAGGTGGTGAGTGCGGTCGTCGCGGCTGGCTACCTGCCCACTTCGCTGGAAATGATGGACAATGTTATTATCCGTGCCGTCAACAAAGGCTACAACCTGGGGTTGCCCGAACAGGCCGGTGCCGCCCTCTTGATTGAAATAGATGGGGTTGAAGATGGGCTGGATGACTTATTGCAGGAAATCTCCGCCATATGCACCGAGCACGGCGCGATAGAACTCCGTCCCGCGCGGACCGTGGCCGAGCAAACCCAGGTCTGGTCCGCCCGCAAAAACGCGTTTGGGGCGGTCGGGCGGCTGGCCCCGTCCTACTACCTGGCGGACACCGTCGTGCCGCGCACGCGCCTGCCCTACATGATGGAAGAAGTGGCGAGATTGAGCGAGCAGTACGAACTCGAAATCGCCAACGTCTTCCACGCCGGCGATGGCAACCTGCACCCGATTGTGCTCTATGACCCACGCAATGAAGAACAGGTCAAACGTGCGCTGACGATTACCTCCACAGTCATCAAACTGAGCATTGAGCAGGGCGGCGTGATTAGTGGCGAACACGGCATCGGGATTGAAAAACGTGACTATATGGCATATTTTTTCGATACCGCCACCTTGCAGGCAATGGCCGCAGTCTATGCCGTCTTCAATCCCAACGAACGGCTCAATCCCGCGAAGATTTTCCCGGCTGACACCCGACCGCTTGAACTGGCCCAACAACGCATGCAGCGCATCACCAGCAGCCAGGGGACAATGGATGCAAGCGAACTGCCCGCACGATTACAACAGATTGTCGGCGCAGACTATGTGCTCCAACACGAAGCGGCAACGCCCTACGCGGTACAGCAGCAGACACCGCAACTTGTGGTACTGCCGGCCACTACCGAGGAACTTGCCGCGGTTATGGCGGCCTGCCATCAGGCCGGGGTTACCGTCGTGCCCTGGGGCGGCGGCACCAAACAGGCACATGGCGCACTCAGCACCCCGCCGGAGGTCGTGCTCGTGACGCGCCGCCTGAACGAGGTGGTGAAATATGAACCGGCTGACCTGACCATTGGCATTGGGGCTGGCACGACACTGCACGAGTTGCGTACCATTCTGGCAGAGCACAACCAGATGTTCCCACTGGATGTTCCGCTGCCAGAGCGGGCAACACTTGGCGGCATGGTCGCCACGGCTGCCGAGGGGCCACGCCGCCTGGTGTATGGCATCATGCGCGACCTGTTGCTTGGCATGACGATTATCGAAGTGGATGGCACCATCATCAAAGCCGGTGGGCAGGTGGTCAAAAATGTCAGCGGCTATGACCTGGTCAAACTCTTCCAGGGCAGCTATGGCACACTGGGCGTTATCGCCAGTGTGCAACTGAAAACGCTGCCGCGACCACGCGCCGAAGCAACCTTCCTCGCCACCTTTACGCGGCTTGAAGATGCGATGGCGATGGTGACCGACCTGAGCAAAACGCACCTGACGCCCACAGCAATAGAATATTTCAACGCGCTTGCACTGCAACGGTTGGGCATGGTTGGCGCGTGTGCGCTTGCTATTCGCGCAGAGGGGCTTGACGTTGCCTGTCAACGCCATATGCACGACCTGGAAACGCTGGCAACACGACAT
>CAYFVX010000863.1:0-2524 GCA_964346425.1 uncultured Chloroflexaceae bacterium
GTGCAACCCGCTGTGCCTGTCGCTGTTCCTTTGGGGCGTCAATTTTTTCAAATAATTCACTGCCCTGCTGCTTGCTGCGTTCCTTAATGGCTTCGAGCCAGCCAGCCAGGTGCGATCGAAGGATGAAGGCAGCCAGGACGATGAGCAAGAACCAGAACGCAAATGCCCAGCCACGTTCTTGCAGCAAGCCAACCAGCCCGGATGGGGTGGGTTCATCAATCTGCTGAAGTGGGTCTCTGGGGGTTGGTGTGGGTGCTGGTTCCGGCGAGGCAGTGGGCGCAACAGTGGGCGCAACGGTGGGTGTGGCGGCGGGTTGCTGTGCGGCGGCGTGGACACTCAGCGCGAACAGCGCGGCGTAGAGCAAGATAGCCATGCAAAGCAGCATGGCTGTCAGGCGGTGCCGGTGGGTCTTTGGATACTGGTTCGTAGGCATGCAAGTTCCTCAACAAGGTGCAACAACTAATTCTTGCCCGCGTGCAAGATTTCCTGCAATTTCTGTTCAAACCCCTCCACATCCTGCACCGCAACCAGCGCAACAATCAGGTCATTGAACTGTGATGACTGCGACACCTGACGTATGTCACGCATCAGTCGGACCGGAGCCTGTGGGAAGCGCGTGATAAGCGCATTCTCCAATGTCTGCTGCAACTCATTGATATACAGTTTTGTGGACCACTCAGATTCTTTCGCTTTGTAGGCTTCCACTTCGGTTTTGTAGGCTTCCTCGACAGATGCTAATTTTTGTGCGTATTCTTCTTCTTTTTTCTCCATTACCTCATCCATTGCCTCAGCCAACAGGGTATTCCAGATCTTCGACTCCATGAGACGCTCCTTTAACTGTCTTACCGGGATAACGTTGCGCCAGCCACGCCAGATAGCGGGTCAATCGCCAGAGGATAGCTTTATCGGTGTATCCCTGCCACTCGACCACCAGCAGGTATTCCTGACCGTTGGGACTGCGGATGTGCAGCACATTGTCCAGGCGTGTGCGGGTGGCAGGCAGTTCTATCGTTTCCACCCGCACTAGTTCAGCAGAGGGCATGCCGAACAAAAGGAGGAGATCGGCACCATGCTGCATGGTCAAGACTTTGAGCGGTATGTCGGTTTTCACGGGTCCCCTTTCGTCTGTTTTGTTCGGATTGTTGCGTTTCTTCTCTTTATTATACCGTATCTCGCATCCTTGTGCTGCACTGTATGAAGAGGCGATGGTGTAGGGTTCGTTCAGTGCCGCACGCTCTCTTTTCCTCTTTTTCTCTCTGCATCTCTGCGTCTCTGCGCCTCTGCGTTTTTACCTATTTACCCGTACTTGGCATCCCATTTGAGCACCTCCTCCCCCTACCCCAACGCCCGGCCCAGCTTCTCCACCGCCTCGTCCACGTGCGTTTCGTTGATGATGAGCGGGGGCAGCAGCCGCACAACGTCCTCGCCGGCGGTGGCGACCAGCAAGCCTTCGTGGTGGCACTGCTGACGTACCGTAGCGGCGGAACCATTGATGCGCAGGCCGCGCATGAGGCCACGCCCGCGTATTTCGGTGACGGTGTCGGGGTGGCTGGCGGCCAGTTCCTGGAGTTTGTGGTCGAGGTAGGAGCCGATGTCGCGCACGTGTTGCAGGAAGGATGGTTCGCTGACGCGGCGCAGCACCACCTGCGCAACCGCGGTCACCAGCGGGCCGCCGCCGAAGGTCGTGCCGTGATCGCCCGGTGCGAGCGCGTCCGCGACGCGTTGCTTTGCCAGCACCGCCCCGATGGGCAACCCCCCACCCAGCGGCTTGGCACTCGTCAGCATATCCGGCTGTACCTGTGCCTGCGTATGTGCCCAGAGTGTGCCGGTGCGCCCCATGCCGCACTGGATTTCATCCACCACCAGCAGCACATTATGGCGGTCGCAGAGTGTGCGCAAGCGTTGCAGAAATTCCTCGCTGGCAACATTGATGCCGCCTTCCCCCTGCACCGGCTCAACAAACACGGCGCAGACATCGTCGGTGATGGCATTGTAGAGCGATGCCATGTCGTTGAAGCGTGTGAAGCGCACATCTGGCATGACCGGCATGAAGGGAGCACGATATTTTTCGCGGGCTGTCATTGCGACTGCGCCCATCGTGCGCCCGTGGAATGAGCCGTCAAACGCGACGACGGTGGTTTTGCCCTCACCATAGTGCTGGCGGGCATATTTGCGGGCAAACTTGATAGCTCCCTCGACGGCTTCTGCACCACTGTTGCAAAAGAAAACGCGGTCAAAACCGGGGCTTCGTTCCACCAGCATGTTTGCCAGTTCCGCACCGGGGATGGTGTGGTAGAGGTTGGAGACGTGGATGAGTTGCGCGGCCTGCTCACTCAGCGTGCGGGTGATTTCTTCATCGCCATAGCCCAGCGCATTGACACCGATGCCGGCGACAAAGTCCAGGTAGCGGTGGCCCGCCGTGTCATAGAGGCAGGCTCCTTCTCCCCGTTCCAGCACAAACTCCGGGCGCACATAGGTCTGGAAGATAGCGTTCTTCTCGTTCTGTATGGTTGTCCTGGTGATT
>CAYFVX010000864.1:0-2523 GCA_964346425.1 uncultured Chloroflexaceae bacterium
CGCATTTCGCCAATACGCACCAGATAGCGGTCGTAAATATCACCATTTTTGCCCATCGGTACGTCAAAGTCATAGGTTTCATAACCACTATAGGGGGTGATTTTGCGCATATCGTAATCTACGCCTGAGCCGCGCAAATTCCCCCCGCTCAAGCCCAGAGCCAGGGCATCTTCCGCGCTGATGACGCCGACGCCGATGGTGCGTTCTAGCCAGAGCGGGTTGTTAGTCAGCAAATCCTCATATTCGTCAATGTGGCCCGGCATCTCATCGAGAAAGGTGCGGACGGTGGGCAGGAAATCTTCGGTCAGGTCATAGGCCACACCACCCACGCGGAAGTAGCTCGTCATCATGCGTGCCCCGCTGACCAGTTCAAAAATATCCAGGATTTGCTCCCGTTCGCGGAAGCAATAGAGGAAGACGCTCATGGCTGCCAGGTCGAGCGCGTGCGTTCCCAGCCAGACCAGGTGCGAGCCGATGCGGGTCAGTTCGGCGAGTAATACGCGGATGGTCTGGGCTTTTTCAGGTATCTCGCATTCGAGCAGTTTTTCAACCGCCAGCACAAAGCTGAGGTTGTTGGAGAGATTGGCGAGATAGTCCATGCGGTCCGTGTAGGGTATCACTTTCTGGTAGCTTTTGGTCTCCATCTGCTTTTCGATGCCCGTATGGAGAAAGCCAACATCAGGGGCAACATTGACCACCACCTCACCATCCAGTTCTACGACAATCCGCAGCACACCGTGAGTACTGGGATGATGGGGGCCAAGATTCAGGACCATTGTTTCTTTGTTCCCCTGTTTTGCAGGATTAATGATATCGTTGTGGTGGGGAACCGTCACGTTTCTCATACCGTATCCTTCCAGGCTGTATGCTCAATCTTATTCCTGCGCGTAGGTTTTGCGTGAGTTGATGTCCTCGTAGTTGTAGGTAAAGGCGACTTCTTCCGTCCCCAATGGCACGTCTTTGCGCTGGGGAAATCCCTCCCAATCTTCGGGCATCAGGATACGCTCAAGCGCAGGATGGTTCGTAAAGACGATACCAAACATATCATAGGTCTCGCGTTCCTGCCAGTTGGCGGTCGGCCAGAGTTCGGTGAGGGAGGGAACGGTCGGATTATCTTCTGGCAGACCGACTTTCAGACAGATGCGATGCTGGTTGGCAAAGGAGAGCAAATGATAGACGACTTCAAAGCGTGGCTCACGCCCCAGATAGTCTACGCCACAGAGGTTTTCGAGAAAGATGTATTGGAGTTGCGTGTCATCACGCAGGAAGCGGGCCACGGGCACGATATATTCCGGGCGGACATGCGCTATCAAATCGCCACGGAACTCGCCCGTTGAAATAATGCCTTCGGCAACAGATTCATAGAGACGGTTGGTAACAGTGTCATTATCCATGTATCAAATACTCCACGCTCAGGCAACCTGAGGTATTTCTTTCCATTCACCATTCATCCGAACAATGCGATTCCCAGAAATTTTTTCGCGTTTTACTTTTTCATGCAGCATGATGATGCCATCAATAAGAGCTTCTGGTCGCGGCGGACAGCCAGCAACGTAAACGTCCACCGGAATAATCTCATCTACACCGGGCACAATAGCATAGTTGTTGAAAACGCCACCCGTCGAAGCACAGTCACCCATTGAGATAACCCATTTGGGGTCGCTCATCTGGTCGTAGAGCTTGCGCACGACCGGTGCCATTTTGCGCGAAAGGCGGCCAGAGACAATCAGCAAGTCCGCCTGACGCGGGGAAGGACGGTTAATTTCCATCCCAAAGCGCGAGAGGTCGTAGTTGGCAGCCTGCGATGCCATCATTTCAATCGCACAGCAGGCAAGGCCAAAGGTCAACGGCCACATGGCATTGGTGCGGCCCCAGTTGACGGCTGCTTCGAGGGTTGTGGTGACGATTCCCATACTACCAAGCTTTTGTTCTAGTCCCATCGTAACGCTCCTTTCTTCCACTCATACACAAACCCGACAACGAGAATGACAAGAAAGATGCCCATAGCAACCAGGCCATAGCCTGCCAGCTCGCGATAGACGAGTGCGTAGGGGAAGAGGAAGATAACTTCAATATCGAAGACGATAAACAGCATTGCGACGACATAAAATTTGATAGGGATGCGGCGCATGGCCGGTCCCACCGGCTCCATCCCCGATTCGTAGGGGGAGAGCTTGCGGGTAGTTGATTTGCGCGGGCCAAGAAAAGTTGAGGCGATAATCACAAACGCCGCAACGAAGACGGCAAAGAGAAAGAGTATCAAGATCGGTAGATAACTGGAAAGCATAGATTACCTCTCAAACAGGAATATGAAAGAGATTTGTTCAGAATTGTAGTCCTAATCTTGCGTCTTGTCAAAAAGGTTTTTAGGGGTGGAGGTTGCGGCGGAGCCGCAACCTCCACCCCTAAAAGGTGGCGTCCCGTGCGGGCGTGTGAGGGGGACAGGGTCCCCCCCCCACCCCCTTTCCAAAGAATGGCGCGCCGCCGCGGACGAGATCGGTCACGCGCTCCGGACGGAGGCCC
>CAYFVX010000865.1:0-2518 GCA_964346425.1 uncultured Chloroflexaceae bacterium
GTGGGTGCGAGATACTGACCTATCGTCATCACATTCACATCTGCCCCGCGCAACGTATCCATCACCTCCAGAACCTCCTCGTTTGTCTCGCCCGCGCCAACCATAATGCCGCTCTTGGTGACGAGATTGGCCTGGTCCAGGCGTGAGCGATGCAGCAACTCGATGCTCTGCGCAAAACTGGCCCTGGGGCGAAAACGACGGAAAATGCTTGGCACCGTCTCGATATTGTGGTTCAAAACCTCCGGCCGCGCATCCAGCACCATCTGCAGCGCATCCCAATTACCCTCAAAGTCGGGAATAAGCACCTCGACCGTACAGCCGGGGACCTGCTCGTGGATCAGCTCGATACTGCGAGCAAAGATGTGTGCGCCACCGTCTGGCAAGTCGTCGCGATTAACCGAGGTGAGCACCGCGTGCTTGAGCTTGAGGTAGCCCACCGCCTCGGCAATGCGCTCTGGCTCTTCTTCATCCAGCGGTTGTGGCTTGCCCTTGCTGATGGCGCAGAAGCGACACCCACGGGTGCAGACTTCGCCAAGCAGCAGAAAGGTTGCCGTGCGATGGTTCCAGCACTCGCCAATGTTGGGGCAGCGTGCCTCCTCGCAGACGGTGTGCAACCCCAGCCTGCGCACCAGGCGAGCAACATCGTCATGGTTGGCACCGGTCGGCGCACTTACCTTCATCCACTGCGGTCGCCGCCGCGGGACGGCCTCTGGTGCGTTGGGTGTTTCGGGGGTGGATATAATAATATCGGTCATAAGTCGCTACTTTCCAGTTTCTACGAAATTTCAAAGTAAAGTTGGACAAGCCGTTCAGAGATATCGGCAAACGTCCCCCAGTCTATAATCTTCTCTTCATCCATCACATTCTGCGCGGTTCCCTCATCAATGAGATAAGCCGCCACCTTTTCAGGAGCGAGAAACGCATCCGTGCTCTTCAAAAAGAACTTTGCCGCAAGCGAATCGGGAACTTCGCTCCTCGCAGCCGCCAGAAGATTTCCCCATATGGTCCAGCATATAGGGGCTGTGGGTTCCACGTCTATTCCGGTGGTATCCGCGCTCTTGCGCGGTTTGGCACGGTTCACTGTTCAGCAATAAACCGCTTGAGAGCCTTCAGCACTCCCCGCAACAACTCCTCACCCATCGCTACCATCCGCAAATCTACAAACGTATTCTCGTCTGGAACGCGGTTATCAATCGCCTGCATCTCTTCGCGGAAAATCTTGACCAACGCCTCTTCGTTTTCCGTAAGGAAGATAATCAAGTCTTCGCGGATCAAGCGGATTATCAGGTCGCGGATCATTCGTCGCATAGCATAGTCTTTTCTCTGCGTCTCTTCACTACCTCACCCGCCCCTAAAAGGACTCTGATGGGAAAGTTCGTCCAACTCCTGGGAGCGCAGGCGGCTCGCCTGCCCCAGGCAGGGGTTTGGCACCGCCAAACCCCTACCTGATCACCAATCCCCCCTTTACCATCAGAGTCTAAAAGCTCAAAGGGGGCTATGTTGCGCCAGGAAAGCCCCTGCATAAGCAGGTGGTTGTCTCCTGTCCGCAGTCATATGGCCCATCATCTACGGTCCCTCTTTGAGCCACGACGCAGTGTCTATCGGGGAAGAAACCACTGCCCGCACAGCAAACACCGCGCAAAAACTGGCAATCACCCGCTCGATAACCTCCTCCATTGGGGGGGCATAGCCCGCCAACTGCTCCTGCAGCGAAGTCACCTGGCGGTCACGGATGCCACAGGGAATAATCTGCGAGAACCCCTGCATATCGGGCGCAACATTGAGCGCAAAGCCGTGGGTGGAAACCCCACTGGCACTGACTTTGACACCAATCGCCGCAATTTTTGCCTGCCCAATCCAGACACCGGTCAAACCTTCCACCCGCTCACCCACGAGCTCATACGTCGCCAGCACCCGAATAATCACGTCCTCCAGATTGCGCACATACTGCAGCACGCTCCCGCCATACCGCCCAATTTTGAGGATTGGATAGCCTACCAGTTGGCCGGGCGCGTGATAGGTCACATCGCCACCGCGGTCTGTTTGCACCAGCGTGACGCCACGTCGTGCCAGCACCTCCGGCGAAAACAGCACATGCGCCTGACATGCAGCCCGCCCAAGCGTGATAGTAGGTGGATGCTGCAGCAACAGCAACGTATCTTCAACCATGCCCGCCGAACGTTCGGTAGCCAGTTGTCGCTGCCATTGCCACCCCTCCTCATAGGAAATACAGCCAGCCTGGATAACCCGACAGATGCGTTCGTTGTTTTGTCCTTCTCGCAGTATCGCTCGCATAGCACTCTCCAGTATACCATGTTGTTGAACAGGGGGGTGACAGATGTTTTTCCCATGCGCATGAAGCTACCGCATATTTCCCACTGGGGCGCAGCCCCCCTTTTGTTGTCTTTTTTTGCGGCTACGCTGCAAAAAAACAAAAGCATGTTTTCGGGGGTTTGCAACCCCCAATGGGTTTCACCTCACTGCAAGCTCCGCTTGCAAACGGGGAGGAAACGCACGA
>CAYFVX010000866.1:0-2515 GCA_964346425.1 uncultured Chloroflexaceae bacterium
GCGCAAAAAATTTGTTGGAAAAATGGAGGTATCCACAGGGGGAGCGGTTAGAGCGGTAAAGCAAGCCGCGAGCGTCAGCGAGCGGACCTCGCAGGGATGGCTTTCCGGGCAGGCTGAACGCAGAGGCGCAGAGGTGCAGAGGCGCAGAGAACCGAGCGGGGGAAGCGGTAAAGCGAGCCGCGAGCGTCAGCGAGCGGACCTTACAGGGATGGTCATATGCCAGAGTGGGAGCCGAAATGTGGACGCGGGCGTGGCCGGGGTTGTCTGCCGTCGTGAAAGCGACTGGTCGCCCCCAATATCAGGAGCGTAGAAGCGTAGAAGCGTAGGAGAGACCCAATGACCGAAACACCAGACGACATTCAGCAGCAAATAGCCGAGCTTGAAGCCTCGCTCAAGCTCCCATTGCCCGATTCGGCAAAACAAGCCATTGAGCAGAAGCTTGCCGCCCTCCGCGCACAGCAACCCGCCCCACACGTCACACAAGACATCCAGGCGGGCGGTAACATCAGCAACGTGCAGCAGAGCCATCGGGAAGGCGACAATGTGCAGGGTGAGGTGAACCTCACCGACGCCGTCAGCACGCAAGGACCCGTCACCGGCATCAACTACGGCACGATCCAGGCATTCTTTGGCGACAAACCACCAGAAGAAGGCAAAGAACTGCTGGCAGACTATCTCGCCAGCCTGACCAGCATGTGCGAGCAGTTGCGCCTGAGCCGTCTGGTACGCGACCAGCAGATGGGCAGTGAGCAGCAGCGTGTGCCACACCTCAAGTTGCAAACGGTCTATACCAGCCTGACAACCAGTGGGGGAGCAATCACCGTAGCGCAGCGTTCCTACCCTGCGGCGCGGATGAAACGGCTGATAAAGCGATTGCACGAGCGTCCCGCCGACGAGGTATCCCCAGAGCAGGTGCGCGATATTGACCTGGATTTCTGCACTGAGCCAGATGAGACTTTCTACACCCGCATCGGCAAACAACGTGGGGAACTTTCGCTGGATGACCTGCCGGATGATACGCCGCTCTGCCTGACTATCACCCGCCCCGAAGGGGAACTTTCGCTGGATGACCTGCCGGATGATACGCCGCTCTGCCTGACTATCACCCGCCCCGAACTGGCAACCGAGGCAATCCGTCAGGCACAGCGGCTGGTGCTGTTGGGCGATCCTGGCAGTGGCAAAAGCACCGTCTTGCGCTATCTCGCACTGCTGCTGGCGCAGCGTATCCAGGGCTGCCCCGTGACGCTGCCGCTCGGCTGGCAAGACCTGGAAGCGCAGGGGGTATCGCTGCCCGTGCCCATCTTTTGCCCGCTGGGATCGGTGGCGTCACTGTTGTTGCAGGGAAACAGTGCGGATGTCGCCCTCTGGATGGTCATTCAAAACGCGCTGGATGATGCCCAGGCCAGTCGGCAGGGATTGCATACCCATCTGAAAGCGGCCCTGCGGCGCGGCGGCGTGTTGCTGCTCTTCGATGGACTGGATGAATTACCCACCAGTGGCAATAATCCACGGGCGCAGGTGGCGCAGGCGGTGTGTCGCTTTGCGCTCCAGACCGCGCCCAATACCCCGCTGGTCGTCACCAGCCGCACGCGCCCCTACCAGGACTCGCAGGAGTGGCAGATGCCAGCGGATGAAGGCTGGCAGGTGCGCACCATTCAACCGCTGGCGTTCGGGCAGGTGCGCCAGTTCGTGCAGCAGTGGTATGCAGAACTGGCACACACGTTGGATGAGGCGGCAGAGAAACGGGCCAATCGTTTGACCACCGCGCTGCACGACACGCAGAATGAACGGGTGTGCAAGCTCATCACCTCGCCGCTGCTGTTGACCATGCTGGCGATCCTGCACTACAACCGCAACGAAATCCCCGATGACCGTGTCGAGGTCTACGAGCAGTGTGTCGAACTGCTGCTGGACCGCTGGGAATCGGTGCGCACGCCAGATGTCAAACGGCAGAGCTTGCTGGCCCGGCTGGATGTGCCCGATCTCAAGATTGAGCAACTGCGCGAGGAACTGCACAAACTGGCTCTGCACACCCATCGGCAACCGCCCGGTGACGACGGACGCGGCATGCTGGATGGCGCGACGCTGACGGGGCATATGGTCAGGTTTTTTGGACGGTTGCGTTGTCCCGACCCGCTGGACAAGGTGCAGGTGTTTGTGGATGGGTTGGTCAAAGAGGCGGGGTTGCTGCAAGCCCCGGCGGATGACCGCTACGCCTTCCCGCACCTGACGTTCCAGGAATATCTGGCAGCGTGCGGGCTGGCCGACCGCCAGGATATGGTGGCGCAGGCGTATGAAGTGTGGTGTGGCGCAGACGCGAGCCGCTGGCGCGAGGTGCTGCTGCTGTTGATGGGGCGATTACGCCAGCGCGGGTCGCTGAGTGTGGAGCAGTATGGTGTTGCCTGGCTGGAGCGGTTGTTGGCTCAACGGATCCAGCGACAACCGAAGGCTGCTGCGCAACGCTGGCAGGACCGTGCGCTGGCGGCACTGTGCTATCGGGATATCGGCGGGGCAA
>CAYFVX010000867.1:0-2514 GCA_964346425.1 uncultured Chloroflexaceae bacterium
GCAACAGAATCCGCAGAATATGCAGGCTATTCCCCTGCTCCTCAACAAAATTGCGTCTGCTGAAATACAAAAATGTGATGACGTTTTCAAAATCGCCGCATTCAAAGATACGGTTGCCTGGGTACCTTTGCATCTTATGCAGTATGAGGACGCCCAATTGCTGCAAGAGATGGGAACTATCAGCCAGTTGACCCACGATGCACTTCATGCTAGAACGCAGGAGGAAGGTGAAACTGGTCTGACAAAGGCGGAACAATCTGTACAAACATTATTGCGCCACAATGCAAATAACCCCCTGGTCAATCAAGCGGTTTTGCGGCAATGGAATGAGAGCTTATCCACACCACCATCAGATTATAATGAAGCAAAAAAGCTTCCTCTGTATTATTTGCCCGGTTACTTATCGAAGAAAGCCAGATATGATAAAGACGAATTTTTCCGAGCCGTAGAAGAGAGGACAATATCTGCTCATCAAGACTGGGTTGTTCCACAGGCACTCTCCCTTTTTGTAGAAAATCAAGCAAACATTTGCACAACTTCCAATCAGATTGCAAATTTCCATGCAAATACCCAATGGGTGAATGAATATCTGAAAGATGAACAGCAGGTTGCATTTTTGCAGATATTACAGCAGGTTAGCCATCAAACTGACGAAGTGATGAATACTCCACTGCCAGATGTGGAAAGAAGAGCAAGCGGTCTGGGTGCCGAAATTCAACAGATTGAGGCACGCTGCAAGCAGCTTGAACAACGCAAAGATGGGTTGACGAGTGTTCTGGAAGCTATCGAACAATATAGTCATGCTCATCCCGCAGCAAATACTCCCCAGGTGTTGGGTCATTGGGATGCTCTTCTCCGAGCGGAGCAACAGAATCTGGCAAACCAGATAATAAGTACCGCGCAAGCTATCCAGGGCTTGCGCGAACGACATGCCAGGGGCGAGTTGCCGTCACCCTATCAGACCGGCGCGGTTCTTGAGCGGAACTCGCCACTTTTCCGAGGACGCGAAGAACTTTTTACTGAATTAAAGCAACTGCTTGATACAGCGGACCAGGGGGTGCTGGTGTTGGGGCAACCGCGTACTGGGAAAACATCGTTTCTGCGGCAGTTACCTGTGCATATGGGCAAAAACATGTTGCCTGTCTATTTCGACATGCATCAGGCAAGCACCGAAGATACCAGTGCTTTGATAACCTTTCTGGTTGACGAAATTCGTACCCAGGTAGATACTCTTGCTGTTATAGGCAACCTTCCTGTGTTTGCTAGTGATACTATGAAGCAAGATCCCTATCGTGCATTTCAGGCATGGATTGCCCAGATTGATGAGAGATTGCAAGCATCTCAGTGCAAACTCCTGCTATCCCTGGATGAATTTTATCGTCTCGATGATGCATTCGAGGCTGGTCGGTTGGATGTCAATCGGTTGCTAGGGCTTTTTCGTGATCTTATTCACAACCATCCCGACATTGTGATTATTTTTTGCGGAACGGTTAAACTGATGGAGTGTCATCCAGAATGGATCAGAACATTGCGAGGTGTCAATACAGTAAGAGTTACCTATTTACCGCAAGAAGCTGCACGTGTCGTATTTGCCAGACCGGTGCTAGATTTCCCGGATAATGTGTATAGTGAAGAAGCTATCCAGCGAGCATTGCACCTGACACGTGGGCAACCTATGATGTTGCATGCGTTGGGACGTTCAGTCATCGGAAACTACAATCGTAGTCGTGGCAATGCCAAACCAGACACTCCACGTAACTTGCCCTTACCGGTTGGTTCTATTGATAATGCGGTTGAGGAAGTTTTGAATATGATTGATTCAGCATTTTTGAGTATCTTCCAATGGGCAATGGATATCAGCTCTAAACAGGGTAGCAATGCAACTGTGCATGATGAAATCTCTGCTGAAGAAGCTACAAGCATTGAAGAAGCATCCCATACGCATGACAACCCAGACACTGACGAAGCATCTCATACGCATGAGCCTC
The DNA here is from genome assembly GCA_964346425.1 of uncultured Chloroflexaceae bacterium. Classification (GTDB taxonomy): domain Bacteria; phylum Chloroflexota; class Chloroflexia; order Chloroflexales; family Chloroflexaceae; genus JAAUSY01. The sequence goes on from CAYFVX010000867.1 coordinate 1,989, forward strand.
CTAAACAGCAAGATATTGCCAGACGTATGCTGCAGAAACTGGCACACGATGAGCCTATCACTGATGTGGGGACTGAAGAACAACGCAAACATCTGCTTGATCTGTACTGCGAGCGCGATTTGCTAGAAGAGAAAGCAGATCATCCTGGCGGGTATGATTATCAGGTGCCCTTGATAAAAGAATGGGTAAAAACGAAGCGTATCTTGCCGTGAGGGAGGAACACTTCCCTTGCCAAAAGCATCACATCAATGACAGCGGTCGTTCGTTGTCTTGTCCCTTGTCCTCGATCCCTTTCGCCCCTCCTCACTTGTATAGACTTTTTGGCTGGCGATGAGGAGTAGGGGTTTGCCGGCGGCAAACCCCTACTCTACGGGCGACCTGCCCCATTATTATCGGGTCTAGCGAAAATCTCTACAACATCCAGCAACTCTTGCGGCCTGGCCCGGGTCTGTTGGTTAAGTCCGTCTAACTCCTGGGAGCGCAGGCGGCTCGCCGGCCCCAGGCAGGGGTTTGGCACCGCCAAACC
>CAYFVX010000868.1:0-2508 GCA_964346425.1 uncultured Chloroflexaceae bacterium
TGGTGGAACTGCTGGAACGGCTCAATGCGCTTGGCGGTCATCACGGCGTCGGCTGTGTGGATATGGTCGAGAGTCGGTTGGTAGGCATGAAGAGCCGCGGTGTCTACGAAACACCCGGCGGCACGATCCTCTCGCTGGCACACCGCGACCTGGAAATGCTGGTGCTGGACCACGAGACGATACGCGCCAAAGACCGCATTGCGCTTGACTACGCCGATCTGGTCTATAATGGACGCTGGTTTACGCCGCTGCGCGAGTGCTTCGACGCCTTCGTGCAAACGAGCCAGACGCACGTGACCGGCGAGGTACGGGTGAAGCTGTATAAAGGCAATGTCATTGTGGTTGGGCGTCGCTCGCCCTATTCACTCTATCAGGAAGATCTGGCTACCTTTGGTGCGGAAGATGTCTACGACCAGCATGATGCTGAGGGCTTTATCCGGTTGTTTGGTTTGCCGCTGAAAGTGCAGTCGTTATTGAAAGGGGAGTCTTCCGCATGACGCATCTCTATCTTATTCGCCACGGCGAAGCGATATGCAATGTTGACCCTATCATTGGTGGCATGAAAGGTGATAGTGGGCTGACCGACCGCGGGGTGCAGCAGGCGGAATGTCTGCGCGGCCGGCTGGCGGCTACGGGCGAAATTGCGGCTGATGTGCTGATCAGTAGCACATTGCTCCGCGCCCGCCAGACCGCCGAGATTATTGCCTCTGCGCTCGAACTGCCGATCATCTGGGAAAACGACATGCGCGAGATTGATGTGGGCCAGGCGGATGGCTATTCGCACGAGGAGGCGTGGGCAAAGTTCGGCCCGCCCGATTTTGATGAGGACCCCTACCGCCCGATCGCGCCGGGTGGGGAAAACTGGGGGCAGTTTATGCTGCGCGTGCATAGCAGTTTGCACCGTATCTTGCAGCAGTACGAGGGCAAGACGATTGTGATTGTCTGTCACGGTGGTGTGATTGATGGCTCGTTTGCCTATTTTCTGAACCTCAACACGCGTAAGCCCAAAAGATTGGAATTTTATCCGCACAATACGGCCATCACCCATTGGGAGCAATATAGCTATCGCCAGCAGAAGCTCTGGCGGCTGGTTTGCTACAACGATGTTGCCCACCTGCACACCGTTGGTGCTGATGAATCGCCGCGCTGGTCCAACGTAGATGCGGAACCCGGTTTTGAACCAGAGGAGTAATATCCTATGATACCGCCCACATTTCTCGCAGGGGGACATGTTGCCACACCGCTCGGCTGGAAAACCAGCACCGCCGCCTGTGGCATCAAGTATAGCGGACGCGATGACCTTGCGCTACTGGTCAGTGAGACGCCATGCAACGTGGCGGCTTTGTTTACTACCAACAGTGTGCAGTCGGCGCATATCCACTACGACCGCGATGTGCTCTCGCGCAACACCACCGCGATCCGCGCCGTGCTGATCAACACCGGCAGTGCCAATGCCTGCACGGGAGCGGCTGGCGTGGCGGTGGCAAAGGCGACCGCGCAGGCGACAGAAGACATTCTGTCATTGCCGCCAGCTAGTGTGCTGGTGATGTCAACGGGCGTTATTGGCGCACCGCTCGCGGTGGAGAAGGTTCAGCAGGGTTTACAGCAGGCCGTGGAGACACTGGACACAGCGCATGGCCCCGCGGCGGCGCGGGCTATTATGACAACGGATACACGCCCCAAATATTGTGCGCTACAGGTTGCGCTGCCCGATGGCATAGATATTCGCATTGGCGGCATGGCAAAAGGTTCCGGTATGATCCACCCCGATATGGCAACTATGCTGGCAACCATCACGACCGATGCCGCCATTGCGCCGCATGTGCTGGACGCCACGCTGCGCTATGTGGCTGACCGCTCCTTCCACTGCATCAGCGTGGATGGCGACACGAGCACGAATGATACATTGCTGCTGCTGGCAAACGGGCAGGCGGGCAACCCGACGATTAACGATATTACCTCGCCCGAAGCGCAGGCGTTTATGGCCGGGCTGTTGCAGGTCTGCCAGTATCTCGCCCGCGAGGTTGCCCGTGATGGTGAGGGCGCGACGCGCTTCGTGACTATCACGGTGAGTGGTGCGCCAGATTATGAGGAAGCACACCGCGCGGCGATGACGGTTGCGCGTTCGCCGCTGGTCAAGACGGCCCTTTTTGGCGCGGACCCCAACTGGGGGCGGGTATTGTGTGCGCTGGGCTATAGCGGCGTCCCCTTCGACCCGGAGCACGCGGTGCTGCACTTTGGCTCGATGAAGGTGTTTGAACACGGTATGCCGCTGGCGTTTGATGAGCAGGCCGCTCACCAGTTGCTCGACCAGCCAGAAATCGTCATCGAGGCGGACCTGGGGGCGGGCGAGGCAAACGCGACCGTCTGGACATGCGATTTTTCGTGTGAGTATGTGAAGATCAATGCGGAGTATCGGACGTGAGCGGGTAATGGAAAATGGAGAGTGGAGCATGCAGAATGTCGTAGCAGCGGTTTGTAGCCGCTGGAACTCTCCCGCCAGTGATG